>DATERP010000001.1:0-2862 GCA_035271385.1 Thiopseudomonas sp.
CCAACAAAAGGATTGCCATCAAACCACTGACGCGACCAGATCGCTAAATTAGGCCCCAACACCGCGGCCAAAATACCACCCGCCATCACCATACTAATGGCACGCGGGCGCTGCTCCACTGAGCAGACATCTAAGGCCGCAAAACGATACTGCTGCGCGGTACCAATGGCCATACCGATCAAGAAGGTACCAGTGGCAAAATGCATTAAGCTACTGGCTTCCAGGCCCTGTAAAGCCACCCAAGTCCCACACAAACCAATGCAGTTACCCAGAATAAAACCAACTTTACGACCCATTTTCTGCATTAAGTGTGCGGCGGGTAAGGTTGCTAAAATCATCCCGGTAAACTGCAAGGCAACCGGCAAGGTGATTAACGCAGGATGACTGGCTAATTGCTTACCAATTAAAGCCGACACCGCCACCAGTAAAATATTTCCTGTGGTCAGCAATGCTTGAGCAATCGCTAAACCCCATACAGTAATAGGCACGCAAGGCCTCCAAAATCGAATTAGTATGCGACGGCATATTATATGAAAAGACCACAGATTGCCGGTCATTGACTCGAACTTATGCTTACAATGGCAAGGCTGCTACTTTTTCACCTGCGCCAAAGCCTGGCGCAAGGCCACTAAATCAAGCGTCTGCTCAGCATAGTGCTGCTGTTCATAGAGCTCGATAAAGCTATTTAACGCGTGCTGCTGCTCTGCTGATAATTGTGCACCAATACGCTGACCAAAACTGCGCAAGCCCTCGCCAGTCTCACGCTGGAAACCTCGTCGCAGCAATACCCGCTGAAAATCATTGAGGATGCGTTGCACAGGATCACGCTGACGCTGCCAGGGTTTAAACATCCATAACACCAGCACTCCAATAATCAGTGCTGCGCTCAATACCAAGAGCAAACCTATAGTCTGCCAATCCAGTTCGCCAAACCATTGTTTAAGCCAAGCCTGCTGACGCTCACGTTGATAACCTAAGATATTCGCCTGCCAACTGTAATTTAGATGCTCCCAGCCCATACGCAGCTGATTGACCCAAGCAATATGCTGATAACGTAAAGGCGAGAATACATCCCCTTGAAAGACATCTGCTTCATCTTGCAGTGCTTCTTGCAAGCCGCGCTCGATACGTTCTGGAGCCACTTGAAAGGTTGGGTCGACACTTTTCCAACCCTGCTCTGGCTGCCAATACTCAACCCAGGCGTGTGCATCAAATTGGCGCACCTGCACAAACTGCCCAGCCGGATTCGTTTCACCGCCTTGATAACCGACCACCACTCGTGCAGGAATTCCGGCAGCGCGTAAAGTAAAGACCATCGCGCCAGAATAGTGCTCGCAAAAACCGCGGCGACTACTAAACAGAAACTCATCGACACTGTCACTGCCCAACTGCGGCGGCTTGAGCGTGTAGTGATAAGGTTCTTGGTTAAAGTGCCGCAGCATGGCAGTCACCAAGGCCTCATCATCAGTATATTCATCGCGTAATGCTTGTGCCCAATCACGGGCTTGTGGATTACCTAAGCGTGGCAATTGTAAAAACTCACGCTGCTGTTCGACGCCTAAGCTGGGCTGGCGTACAGCCTGCGGCCATGATTGAGCTTGGTATTGATAAGCACGAGTCACAGGTGTGCTGCGCTGCAAGCGAAAGTCATACATTAAGCGGATATCAGCCTGCGGGCTACTACCCACATCTAAACTAAACAGCCATGGTTGCATACTGGGCTGCATAATCACGCTGTAATTCAGTGGTTCGCCAAGTGCTTGCCACTCCGGCTCAACAGCGCCACGAGCCTGACTGATAGACCAACTGCGACCATCAAAGTGCGGCAAGGTTAAGGCACGCCAATATAAAGTCGACTGTGCTGGAATCTCACCTTCAAAACGCGCACGAAAGGCTAAGGCGGATGACTGTCCAAGCTCGGCGAGATCGCCCGGAGACATACTGCTGGACAAGCCAGTGATGCCTTTATCCGACGGTTGCGGCAAACTCCACAAAGGTTCTAAACGCGGAAACAATACAAACAGCAGCACCATCAAGGGCACTGCTTGCAGCAACAGACTGCTGGCTAACTTTAATGTGGCCAACGGCTGTACAGCTAAGCGGCTTTGATGCAATCCCAATAAGGCAGACAACAACGCCAACACCGGTAAAATACTGTAAAGCGCGGCCAGCAAACTGTCAGTAAATAAGTAGCTGGTAACAACCGCAAACAACCCTAGAAATATCAATACCAAGGCATCGCGGCGCGTGCGTACTTCCAATAGTTTAAGAATAAACGCGGTCATCAGCAGCGCTACGCCTGCTTCTAAGCCAATCAAACTGCCGCGGTTTAAATAAATCAGAAAACCACTGCTCAGCAGCAGCGCAGCCTTGGCCCAGCTATTAGGGAATGGCACCCGCATACGAAATACTTGAATACGCCAGACCGCGCAGCCTAACCACAAGCCCACTAACCACAGTGGCACATGCACTAAGTGCGGAATAATCACCAGTGCTTGCGCAATCAGCAGCCACATCAGACTGGTGCGTGGAATTCCCTCTCCTGTCGGTTGAACAGCTCTCATACTGGACGCACTCCATACAGGGCCAAGGCACGCAAACAACGCTGGCGATGTTCTGCGCCGCTATCGGGGCCCAGCTGCTGCCCAGGTAATAACAGGCTATAGGGTTGCTCAGCCTGACTGACTTTGAGTAGCTGTGCACAGAGCACCGATAAGCGCAACTCAACAGGTCCATTTAACTGATTAAAATCCAGCACCTGTTGCTGCCCACGCTGTTCGCTAAATTGTTTAATCAATAAACCTTGGCCTTTGGACCAGGCTTTCCAGTGAATGCGGCGCAAAGAGTCACCTGGCTGCCACG
>DATERP010000002.1:0-4266 GCA_035271385.1 Thiopseudomonas sp.
AGCTAACCAATACTAATTGCCCGTGAGGCTTGACCATATAACACCCAAACAATTTGGGAAGACGAATTGTGACCGAAAGTTTGCAAAACACATAAATTTAGTACACTATTACATGCCTAATTCGAGAAGACGATGACCACGCAAGTGGAAAACGGCTCCTCAAAAAGAATTGCTTGACGACCATAGAACGTTGGAACCACCTGATCCCATCCCGAACTCAGAAGTGAAACGATGTATCGCCGATGGTAGTGTGGGGTTTCCCCATGTGAGAGTAGGTCATCGTCAAGCGCTTACACCAAAACCCCAGATCAGTAATGATCTGGGGTTTTTTTATGCCCAAAAAAAGTGATATACCCACACAAAAACAGACCGCTTAAAGCACCATGCCACGGATGCCGCCGCAACACTGACATCGGTTGATACCTAGAGCTTGATTCGAGACCTGGAAAAACACTCCAACAGCGACCAAGATTTCAGCGTCTCTGTTCTGACTGGCAACACTCTCAACCCTCAAATCAACAGCATAAGCGACCCTGGCGGGTCGCTTATGCGCATTAATGTATTTATTTACAGGCCAATGTTCAATTTTGTGAACTGCGTCACACCCATAGGGGTGCAAAGTATTTTAAATCTGCCATGATGAAGATCAGTGCCACGGACGGTACGTGCAACCCTAGGGCAGTCGCGCAGGATGCGCATCACAGACCAGTACAAGGACAACAGTACAGGCCCAAGAAGTATAAACGCACAGGATGTGCGCAGGCTCTATCTCATGGATGACATCGACTGAGTCGTTTAACAAGCACAGGACGTGCAGCAAAGCCCCAAGTGCATCACCGTGCTTGGGGCTTTTTTATGCTGAGTGATCTTAGGTGTAAACAATATAGATGCTCTATGCGCCTTTGTGCATAACACTAAGCTTTACTGCTAAAATCTCTACATATTTTTAGGTGTGTAGTTATGGATCCTCGAAGCCAAGTTTTATTACGTAATGTTGAGTTGTTTGCTGGTCAAGTATTACTCGCAGGGCTACCTGCCGATGAATTGCTTACCGAACTACCTGCCGCACAGGGCTGGAGTTGGCATGCCGGTGAGTATCAGCAGTTAATTCAGCGTTTTCCTGAGCGTTGTGTATTTTCCACACAAGCCCCAAGTGCAGAATACAGTGCAGGCGTGCTGTTTTTACCTAAGTCACGCGAGCTAACCGAGTATTTGCTGCAAGAGTTGGCCGCTAAGATACCCAGTGGTCTATTGTTCTTAGTCGGTGAAAAACGTGCGGGTGCCGAGCGTGCAGCAAAACAATTAGCAGCTTTTGGCCGCACCAGTAAAGTTGATAGTGCTCGGCATTGTCAGTTATGGCGCTGTGAAGTGCAGCAAAAGCCACAGACGCCTGATTTGGATGCATTGAGTAAAGTGTTTACCGTCAGTGCTGCAGAGCAATCAATCCAAGTGTGCAGTGTGCCGGGTGTGTTTAGTCATGGTCGCTTGGATGTAGGGACGCAATTACTTTTAGAGTGTTTGGATGATTTACCTACCGGGCATTATCTAGACTTTGGTTGTGGTGCAGGTGTTGTTGGTTCGTTTTTGCAAAAGACCTACCCAGAATCGCAAGTGACTTTGTTGGATGTTGATGCCTTTGCTGTACATAGCAGTCAATTAACTCTAGCAGCCAATCAACTGGAGGCTACGACTCTTGCTGGGGACGGCATTGATGCTGCGCCTAAACAACTGACTGCCATCATCAGCAACCCTCCCTTTCACCAAGGTGTGCATACTCAGTACGAAACCACAGAGACTCTCTTGCGTCAGGCAGCTGAGCATCTGCAGCCCGGCGGTGAGTTGCGTATTGTTGCCAATAGCTTTTTAAAATATCCGCCATTGATTGAGCAGCATTTAGGCCCATGTACTGTATTAGCTGAGCGTAATGGCTTTAAGGTTTATCGTGCGGTACGTCGCTAACAGCACAGTAGATTGCATTCTCTCGAGATTTAAAAAGGATATATCGTGACTGACAATACTTTAGTATTTGATGTGGTTGGTGCTGAGCAATTTGAGCAGCTCGTGGTACAAAACTCTTTTGATCAGCCTGTATTAGTCGATTTTTGGGCGCAATGGTGCGCGCCTTGTAAAGTTTTGATGCCTATTTTAGAAAAAATCACTACGGGCTATCAGGGTGAATTATTACTGGCAAAAGTCGACTGCGACATTGACCAAGAGATTGTGGCTCGTTTAGGTATTAAGAGCTTACCGACCGTTGTGTTATTTAAAGATGGTAAACCTGTCGATGGCTTTACTGGCGCACAAAGCGAAGCAGACATTCGTACCTTATTGAGTAAGTATGTTGCCGAACCTGCTCAGCCTGCGGTTGATCCCTTACTGAGCGCGCAAGAGTTATTTGAGCAGGGCGAATTTGCTCAAGCTGAAACCTTATTAAAAGAGTTGCTCTCAGGTGATGATCAGCAGCCTGCAGCATTGGTTTTATTTGCACGTTGTTTAGTTGAGCGTGGTGCCTTAGCTGATGCAGAAGCAGTATTGAATTCTGTCAAAGATGACGAACAAAAGCATGCTATAGCTGCGGTGCGTGCACAGTTGGCTTTTTTAAGACAAGCCGTAGATTTGCCTGATATAGCTGATCTGAAAACTCGCTTAGCTAAAAATGCAGAGGATGATGAAGCTGTTTTGCAGTTGAGTATTCAGCAACTGGCGCGTCAGAGTTATGAGCCTGCATTAGATAACCTATTAAAGTTGTTTATTCGTAATCGTAGCTTTGCTGAAGGAGCTGCACATAAAACATTACTGCAAGTATTTGAATTATTAGGCACTGAGCATCCATTGGTCACGCTATATCGCCGTCGTTTATATCAGGCGCTGTATTGATCGGATTCCTGTGACTTGGGTGATTTAACGATGCACAGTTTTTATGCGATGTTACTGGATGCTTGGCGTCATGCGGGTACTCGTCAGCGCTTATTTGCGTTAGCGATACCTATGATTCTCAGTAATTTATCTGTGCCTTTAGTGGCGCTGGTGGATAGCGCCGTAGTGGGACGACTGCCGCATGCCTATCAGTTAGGCGCCGTAGCTGTGGGTGGCAGTATCTATACCATGCTGGTCTGGACCTGTGGCTTTTTACGCATGGGCAGTACAGGTTTTGCTGCGCAAGCAGCAGGGCGTAATGATCAGCAAGCGTTGCGTTATATTTTACTGCAAAGCTTGTTACTGGTCTTTGTGCTGAGTGTGCTGTGTTTAGCGATCGTCCTGCCACTGTTACCGCAGATCTTGCAATGGATGGACACATCGGGTGATTTACAGAATCTGGCTCAACAGTATGTATTGATTCGTCTGTATGGTTTGCCTGCCGCCTTAATGATGCATGTGTTAGCAGGCTGGTTGCTGGGATTACAAAATGCCCGTGCTGCTCTATGGATGTTGTTGCTAGCTAACTCGGTAAATATTGTTTTAGATATTTATTTTGTCTTTGGATTGCACTGGGAAGTGGCGGGTGCTGCGCGTGCATCGGTGATTGCTGAGTGGTCAGGTGCGCTGCTTGGGCTGGCATTGGCTTGGCGTTATGTCGATAAAGGTCCGCTGCTCAACTTTTGGCAGCATTTATTGCGTTGGGCCAGTTGGCGACCCTTGTTGGCAGTGAATCGGGATATTCTAATTCGCAGTTTAGCCTTACAAGCAGTGTTCTTTAGTGTGACTTTCCAGGGCGCGCGTTTAGGCGATAATACTGTGGCGGCTAATGCCTTATTACTCAATGGTTTGTTGTTGTGCTCTTATGCTCTGGATGGTCTTGCGCATGCTTTAGAAGCGCTGACGGGGCATGCACTGGGTCAACAGGATCGGCGCGCATTGCAGCGTGCTTTATCGCTAGTGAGCATTTATGCGTTACTCGCCAGTCTGGTCTTTGCTGTGCTGTTTTGGTGGTTGGGCGATGTGTTTATTGCCTTACAAACCAATATTGCTAGTGTGCAAGAGACCGCCTCGCAGTACGTGATTTATTTAGCGTTATTACCGCTGATTACAGTGTGGAGTTATGTGCTCGATGGCCTGTTTATTGGTGCGACTCGGGCTAAGGAAATGCGTAATTCAATGCTGCTTGCGGTGGTTGTCTGTGCACCGATAGCTTGGCTGCTACATGACTGGGGTAATCATGGTTTGTGGATTGCGTTTTTACTCTTTATGGCGCTGCGTTCTGTGTTCTTAGGCATTAGCGCACGCCATATTCCGAGTTGGTTTCACAGGCCTTTATCGTGAAGCTTA
>DATERP010000003.1:0-48850 GCA_035271385.1 Thiopseudomonas sp.
CAATAGCGTTGTTGTAATCTAAGATACCGCGCGCACGGTAGCCCCAGGAGTTTTTGGTGACAAAGCCGTGATCGCCATATTTAGCGAGTGACTTACCTGCAGGGTCAACTGCACTACCAATGACACCAAAGATAGGATCTCGACCATAGCGAATACTATTTTTATTACGCTTACTTTCTAAACCGCCAACATGAGTAAACCCTACCTCACCAACTACAGTGGCACGGCTTGCACCGAGTACTTGATCAAAGAAATGAGTGAATGTGGTTTGCAGCTGTGTAACCTCTTTACGGTTATAACCCTTTTGAACAGCGCCAGCTTTTTTACTCTGCCATGCAGGTGCATCAGCCTTAACTGGGGCAGCAAGCGCTAAAGTCATTTGTTGAGTATTAATTTGTACTGGCGCATTTGGACGATAACTAATTTCACCTTGCCATGCAGTACCAGTAGGTAAGGTAGTTGAAAAGCTTAAACCATACAGGCGAATATCTTCAGGATAGTCCATGAAATAACTACCATTTGATACTGCAGCAGCAAGCCCAAGAGTAGGTACTAGCGGCAACAATGCTCCAGGTATTGTAGGAACTCCAGGAGCCCCCTGATTAGCTACAATTGTTTGTAGCGTACCAATTCCATTAATCACATCCGCATTTGCATTTCTCATACTTAAAAACGGATTACGACTATGATAATTCATAAAATACGCGCCGTATTCAGTATTATCTCCCAGCCAACGAAACGCAGTACCCCACTGTCCACTATCCTTAGCCTTGTTATCTTTACCGCGAGGAACCATCATTCCTTCTGCACCATATTGAATGCCATTAACAGCATCAAGAATAGGAGATCCAGCAGGCCCAAAGCTTCCAAGCAAAGCTTTTACACTTGGTAAATTGCTAGATAATAAGCGCGTGTACTGCTCATCTAAAATATAATAATTATCATTACATCCATCAGCCGCTACATCAGCTGAGGAGAAAAACGTACCGCAGTTATCCACCACGGTTTGCTTCCAGCCAATCTGGTAGAAGGCCTCCATCGATAACTGATCAGTTAAGTTCTGTGAAACAAAGAACATATTAACCGGAATCAGACCTTCTTTTAGCTCAGCACCCGGGCGGCGGAAGGCTGATGCATCCAGCGGATTCACCGAGTTGATAGAGTTCATAATAAAGGTGCTTTCACCCCAGCTCACCACCTGCTTACCTAAACGTACGGTGCCGGGCTGATCACCAATCGCGTAATTATGGTAAACAAAGGCATCCAGAATTTCTGCGCCGCGGGTTTTAGCACCCTCTTTACGGCCTTTATTGCTGATATCTTTATGCGGACGATTACCATCTTGTAATTCCGCGTCATACCAATACTTGCCGCGCACAAAGACCCCAGTATCTTTGTACTTTAATTCAAGATCATGCAGGCCCTTAAAAATCTGCGAGAATGTTTTGCCACGCTGAAAGTTCAAACGACCATCATCACCGGTTTGAGTAAAGCCCGTACCGCCATTCGCGTTACCAATAAAACGCTTATCCGGCTTAGCTGTAGACCAGCTCGCGCCTACGGATAAAGAAGAGTCAAATGTTCCTTCAATTTCACCCATATTAAATGTAATTGCTGAAGCTGGAGCAGCTAAAACTGATGCCAAGCTGACTGCCAATGGCAATTTAGCCAGATGCCACATATTTTGTTTTTTTATAATCATGGATGCAACTCCGGGTTTTATTTTGGCTGTTGGTCATCTAACCAACCTTTTTTATTGAGCAAACAACCCCCAAGGTTGTTTAATCCTGCGCACCGCTCTTATTTGGCGACTTTTAATACCTTATATACTCTATCTATACCTCTAATGCAGTATGCATGCCACTTAAATATATGACCTACAAGTCATATTTACACCCCTATAAGGGCGTAGTCCGCAGAGAGTAAAAATAATATAAAAGTCACAGCAGAGAATTGCTGCTGAGCAAATACAAAAATTGCACACTAAGCCTGTAACATTCACCTGGGTATTAAAGTAACAAACGCCACACTGAAGCAACACACAGACAACAAACTTTGCTACGACTGCTCAATGACCAACATAGGTAGCACTACAGCCTGGCGACATCAGACATTAAGTAGCAATTTGCGACACTAACAGGTAACACATATCACTACAGTTAATAGTTTAGAGATTTTTACATGGGTCAGCGTGCTGAATCGGCTAACCAAATAAGGCTGGCAAAGCGGCCGGTCACGGCTTGGCGACGATAAGAATAAAAGCGTGGATCAGTAACTGTGCATAAGCCGCCACCATAAATCGCTGTGACACCACAGGCATTTAAACGGATACGCGCTAAGTGATAGATATCTGCCATCCAGCGTTCTGGATTCACACTGGGGACAAAAGCATGCTCAGCTAAAGCGTGTTGCGCAATAAATGTATCACGCACTTCTGGGCCAACTTCAAACGCTGCCGGGCCAATTGCTGGCCCCAGCCAAGCTAAGACCTGCTCTGGCGCGACCTGCATACTGGCCACAGTATTTTCTAGAATGCCTGCAGCAAGACTGCGCCACCCTGCATGAGCCGCGGCGACACAACGTCCTGCTTGATCAGTGAACAACACCGGTAAGCAGTCAGCACTCATAATGCAACAGGCAAGATTCTGACGACGAGTGATGCTCGCATCTGCGGTCAGCACTTGCGTCGCATCAGCCTCTACGACACGATCACCATGCACTTGATTTAACCAGGTCGGCTGACAGGCTAAAACTTGGGCCAAATACTCACGATTGTGCTGAACTTGCTCTAGCACATCGCCCACATGCTCACCTAAATTGAAGGCAGCAAAAGGCGACGCACTATTGCCTTCACTAGAGGTGGTCACACAAGCCCGCACATGTTGCGGTGCAGGCCAGTTCGGCGTGAGCCAATCAAAAGGGAGTGCTGCAGGATCTTTGTTCACCCGACAAACGCCTCGCGGTCTTGACGTAACAACGTTAGCAACCAAGTAAAATCATCCGGTAGCGGCGCTTCCCACTTCATACGCTTACCTGTGGCTGGATGCTCAAGCTCCAAGAAACGCGCATGCAGTGCTTGACGCGGAAACTCTTTCAGGGTTTCCAGCAAGGTTGGATTGACCGCGGGTGGAATACGGAAACGCCCACCATAAGCTGGATCACCCACCAATGGAAAACCAACATGTGTCATATGCACACGAATCTGGTGCGTACGTCCCGTTTCTAAGATCACGCGAGCATGGGTGTGCGAACGAAAACGCTCTAAGACACGATAGTGACTGACCGCTGGCTTACCACTTTCAATCACCGCCATCCGCTGACGCTGCTGACCATGACGGCCAATCGGTGCATCAATAGTAGCGCCCGAAGTGATGACACCAATCACAATCGCCTCATAGGTACGGCCTACGCTGCGCGCTTGCATTTGATCCACAAGACTGGTGTGCGCTACGAGTGTTTTAGCGACCACCATTAACCCTGTAGTGTCTTTGTCTAAACGGTGCACAATTCCTGCGCGCGGCACTTTAATTAATCCGGGCACATGAAACAGCAGCGCATTCAATAAAGTCCCGTCGGGGTGACCCGCAGCAGGATGCACTACTAAACCAGCTGGCTTGTTGAGTACTAAAATGTGCTCATCTTCATAGACAATATCCAAGGGGATATCTTGAGCGATCCACTCACCTTGCGCTTCGCGCTCAGCAGTCAGCACCAGCTCTGAACCACTGTAAACAGTGTCGCGTGGTCGGATAACCTGACCATCAACCGTCAGGCGTTTTTCTTTAATCCAAGCAGTCAAACGTGAACGGGAATGTTCCGGGAACACTTGAGCCGCAACCTGATCTAAGCGTTGACCACCCAATTCCTCTGGAACCTTGGCGTATAATTGAATTGTTTCAGTCGTATTTGTTGGCATACTCATCAACAGAGAATGCGTAGGCTTTGGTTTCAAGCGCACGCTTGTGGTTAAATACAGAATAATTTGCCCTGAATCGTAATTCAGGGTGTTCACTATAACAGGACGGCTCACTGCAAGTCAGCCGACCGTTTAACGGCGTACTCAATCATGCATCTAAGGCACCTGCTATTTATCGCTCTTTTTACCTTATTAGGCGCCTGTGCGTCCAAGGAAATTGATACCGATCTCAGCGAAACAGCGCTCTATCAACAAGCACAAACCGATCTCAGTAAGAAAAGTTACTCAGGCGCTATTACGAAGCTCAAAGCATTGGAGTCACGCTACCCCTTTGGCCGCTATGCAGAACAAGCACAGCTTGAGCTGATTTATGCTTACTACAAAAACCTTGAGCCAGAAGCTGTACGTGCCGCTGCTGACCGTTTTATTCGTCTGCATCCACAACACGCTAACGTTGACTACGCTTACTATATGAAAGGCTTGGCCTCATTTGACCAAGATCGTGGCTTATTGGCACGCTTCTTACCTTTAGATATGACTCAGCGTGACCCAGGTGCTGCGCGCGACTCTTATAATGAGTTTGCTCAACTCACTAACCGCTACCCCAATAGCCGTTACGCAGCAGATGCCAAGCAACGTATGATTTATTTACGTAACTTGCTCGCAGCCTATGAAGTGCACGTTGCTCACTACCATCTCAAGCGTCAGTCCTATGTTGCGGCCTTGAATCGTGGTCGTTATATTGTTGAAAACTTCCAAGAGACTCCAGCAGTCGGTGATGGTTTAGCGGTCATGACTGAAGCCTACCAGCACTTAGCGCTGCCTGAGTTGGCGCAAACCAGCCTAGAGACTTTACAGCTGAACTACCCAGAGCACCCAAGCTTAGCCAGCGGTAAATTTAAACCGCGCGAAAAAGATACTGATAACCGTACGTGGTTAAGCAAAGCGACTTTAGGCTTTATTGGTAACAAAGAAGACTTGCGTCCACAGCAAACCCAGGCCAGTAAAGACGTGATTCGTCAGTACGAGAATGCGGCAGAAGAAATCCCAGCCAGCGTACGTACAGCCATTGAAAACGAACAACCTAAGCGCAGTTGGTTAAACCGCTTAAGCTTTGGTTTATTCGGCAAATAAATCACTACACGCCGTATAAAAAAAGGAGGCTTAAAGCCTCCTTTTTTAATCACTGCTGCTTACAACGCTTCAGCTTGCGCAGTTAAAGCATCTTCAATTGCTTGCAGTAACTGTGCATCATCCGGTTCTGTACGCGGTGAAAAACGTGCCAATACGCGACCGCTACCATCCACTAAAAACTTCTCAAAGTTCCAAGTGATCTCTCCTGGAAACTCTGCGCCCTCACCTGCTAAAAAACGATACAAAGGGTGATTACCCTGTCCGTTAACCTGCAGTTTTTCCGTTAAAGGAAAAGTCACGCCAAAACGCTCTGTGCAAAAGGCTTGAATAGTTGCAGGAGCGCCCGGTTCTTGCTTGCCGAACTGATTACAAGGCACGCCCAAGATGCTAAAGCCACGCTCTTTATACTGCTCATAGAGTGCTTGTAACCCAATATATTGCTGGGTTAAGCCGCATTCTGACGCCACATTGACCACGAGTAAAACTTGATCTTTAAACTGTGCCAGTGGCAGCTCGGTATCGTCCAGTGCTGCCAATGTTAAAGCATGAAAAGCACTCATTGTATGCCCTCGAATAAACTTGCTAAAAATACCTACAAAATGATTATCGCAGAGTCGCACAGCATATTCATCAGCGTTATGGAGTAGAGAGTTTAGAGGTGCAGGCTAAATGTGACATATACAAAAAAGGAGCATGCTTTGCAGATGCTCCTTTTTTATGGCCCTTATCAACAGTGGTGCTGCTGATTCAATCGCTAACTTGATAAAGCTACCGTGCTTGCTGGGAAAACATGGGGTGTTATGTTTTTCACCGACTGCATCTTGGGTAAAAATGCAGCTAAATGGGCTGATGTATGACACAAGCTTTGAACTTGCATTTAGTGTACACAAAGCCCATTAGAGAAAAATTGCGAAGATCACTCAAAAAACACAAAACAAACAATAAAAAACCAACAAATATAAAAATACAGCTACAATAAACCTTAAAAATCAAACCATTAGCAAACAAACAACAGAATTGAGCCTAAAATGCAGAAACTTGACCGTTACGACCTACGAATTTTACAAGAATTACAACACAACGCCCAACTGTCTAACCAAGAGCTCGCCGAGCGCATTGGTTTATCTGCCTCGCCCTGCTCAAGACGCGTCAAAATGCTAGAAGATGAAGGCTATATTCAAAAACATGTCGCACTATTAGATCGCAAAAAGCTAGGGCTAACCCTGACAGCCTATGTGCTAATTGGTATGGATCGCCATACGCCTGAGCGTTTTGAAAACTTTCAGACTCATATTTGTCAGTGGCCTGAAGTACTCGAATGCAGTTTGATCACGGGCATGGATGCTGATTATCAGCTCAAAGTCATAGTCCCAGATATGGATCACTATCAAAAATTTCTACTGGAAAAACTAACCCGTGTTGAAGGAGTCACCAGCGTGCGCTCCAGCTTTGTCCTCAACCATGTACAACTCTCAACCGCGCTACCTTTAGAACATTTACAGCACCAATAAAAAAGATAAAGCCAAGTAAGGACTCCTCTCACAGCGCCTTACATTGCTTTATTTATAACGTATACTAAAAACCAGTACTTTCGTAATTCAACTAACACACTGCTTAACAACTGCCTTGCAGCAACCGCTGCCTTGTCATCAAGCAGATGGAGACAGCATGGAACCTGAAGTATTTGAAGACTTAATGACCACCGTTTTAGTCAGCGGCCTGATCATTTTTATGGGCTTTATTGTGTGGGATTTAGCAAAAAAATCTAAAGCAGGCCGTTATGGTACCGCTGTACTGTTTTTTGCTTTAGGTCTAGGTGTCTTGGGTTTTGTGATTAAAACCGTGGTGATTGCTGTTAAAGGCCTGTGATGCTGACGAGCTGCATGACATAACCGTCAGCCTAAATAATACAACTTTGCCTGCAAGCTGCAGCAACCGGTCTGGGCAGCGCAGCTCACTGCACCAAGCACCAAGCACCAAGCACCACAGCTTAAAAATTGCGCCTTAAATCTTAGGCACATCAAGTTCTCGCCACTGCCCACTGGGCAAATCCGCCAAATGCCAGTCACCAATTTGCACCCGCACTAAACGCAAGGTCGGCAAACCTACCGCCGCCGTCATACGCCGAACTTGACGATTACGTCCTTCATAAATGGTCAGCTGTAACCATGCTGTCGGAATACTCTTACGCTCACGCACTGGCGGCGTACGCGCCCATAAGTTCGGCTCAGCAATGTGCTCTGCTTGCGCAGGCGCTGTTAAGCCATCTTTAAGCTCGACACCATCACGTAAACGCTGCAATTGCTCAGCTTGCGGCTCACCTTCAACCTGCACCCAATAGACTTTACGCAACTTATATTGCGGCTCAGCAATACGCGCCTGCAAACGTCCACTATTGGTTAACAACACCAAGCCCTCACTGTCTCGATCCAAGCGCCCAGCAGGATACACATCCTTAACCGGCACATAATCTTTCAAGGTGGCCCGCCCTTGCTCATCAGTAAATTGCGTCAGTACGTCATAGGGTTTGTTGAGCATCAGCAAACGTGGCTCAGCAGGCTCAAGTAGCTGACGTTTAGCTTGAGAGCGAATGCTACGCCCAGTAGCGGCCTGCCCGTGACGCGGATAACGTGATGTTGTAATAGGTTTTTTCACTGCACTACCGCAGCTTTTAAGCTTTCGGCAAATTCGGCCAGCCAGGGTTCAGCATCCTGCTCCGGACTGACTGTTTCACTGGCATCTAAACGCAGTATTTCTTGCAACTCAACCACACCCAACTCTTCGTACAACTCACGCATCATTTCAGCCCCAGCGCAAAAATCTTCGCCATAACACGCATCACCCAGACCTATCACCCCACCTAATAAGCCATGCCACTGCGGCGGCGACTCACGCAACTGTGCAAACAAAGGCTGCAAATTTTCTGGTAGTTCACCCATCCCAGTGGTTGAGGTGACTGACAACAACGCGTCCGGCTGCAAAGCAAGCAGTTCTGCATGGCTGATGCGCGGGTTATAGGTGACCTGCAGACCCGCATCAGTCAACAACTCAGCAGCATGATGGGCCACATCTTCTGCGGCGCCAAACACTGTGCCAGAAATAATTACCACATGAATAGTCATACCTGTAATCGCCCTATCATTAAATTAAGTCAGGATAACTTTAAAAACCCTGAATAGCTCTCATGCTAACAACACATATAAAACTTGAACAAAACCTATTCACCTAGTGTTTATAGGTTGTACAAAACTTACATCTAGTATAACTTTACTCACTGCAAATACAGTTACTGTCAACATCAGTTTGTTGCGACGAACACCACTGTACTTATGACCAAGGACACAACCAACACATGAGCGAGCAAGCCCCGATTCTAATTACCGGCGCCAGTCAACGACTGGGATTGCATTGTGTAGAGCGCTTCCTTGAGGCGGGTCAGTCACTGATCATCAGCTATCGCCAAGACCGTCCGAAGATTGATGAATTGCGCTTGTTAGGCGTGCAATGCATCCAAGCTGACTTCTCAACCGAACAAGGTATTTTAGATTTTATCAAGCAGCTCAAGGCTTTAACACCCTCACTGCGCGCTATTATCCATAATGCTTCTTTATGGCTGGCCGAAGATGGCTGTACAGCAGATGCTTTTACCCAAATGCATAATGTGCATGTATTGGCTCCTTACTTAATTAACGCTCACTGCGCAGCATTACTGCAGCAGTCTGCACAGGCTGATATCATCCATATTACTGATGATGTCACGCGTCGTGGCAGTGCTAAACGCATTGCTTACAGCGCGAGTAAAGCAGGTCTTGATAACCTGACCTTATCTTTTGCTGCTCGTTTAGCGCCGCATATTAAGGTGAACTCTGTGGCACCTGCATTGATCATGCTACAGCCCGATGATGATGAAGAATATCAACGCCGTGCAACGGCTAAATCCGTTATGGGTACTGTGCCTGGACCGGAAGTTATTTACCAAAGTCTACGTTACCTACTTGATACGCCTTATATAACAGGCACCACCCTTACCGTGAATGGCGGCCGACATCTAAAATGATGCACGCCTTGGAGAGCTGAACATGTGTGATGACTTAAGCAAACACTACCACGAAATTTTAGTTGGTCTGGGCGAAGACCCACAGCGTGGTGGTTTATTAGACACACCAAAACGCGCAGCAAAAGCGATGCAATACCTATGCAACGGCTATGAGAAGAATCTTGACGAAATCGTCAACGGCGCCCTATTTGAGTCAGACAGTGATGAAATGGTCATCGTGCGTGATATCGAACTGTACTCATTGTGCGAGCACCATATGCTGCCCTTTATTGGTAAAGCTCACGTTGCCTATATTCCAACCGGTAAGGTTTTAGGTCTGTCTAAAGTCGCGCGCATTGTTGATATGTTTGCCCGTCGCTTACAGATACAAGAAAACCTCACACGTCAAATTGCCGATGCTGTGCAAGAAGTGACAGGCGCTGCTGGTGTTGCGGTGGTGATTGAAGCCAAGCATATGTGCATGATGATGCGCGGTGTGGAAAAGCAGAACTCAGTGATGACATCCTCAGCAATGCTGGGTGCATTCCGTAAGTCAGGCACCACACGCCAAGAGTTTTTACAGTTAATTCGGAGCAACTAATCTATGGCACGTTTAGAGCAGGGTATGGCGCGCATTCGCATTAAAGATCTAAGTTTACGCACCTACATTGGTATCAATGAAGATGAGATCCGTAACAAACAAGATATTTTAGTCAACATCACCCTGCTCTATCCTGCGGCGGATGCTGTGCAAATTAATGACATTAACCATGCTTTAAATTACCGCACCATCACCAAAGCGATTATCCAGTACGTTGAAGAAAACCGCTTTGCTCTGCTTGAACGCTTAACTCAAGATGTGCTTGATATTGTCATGCAGCATGAGCAAGTACGCTACGCCGAAGTGGAAATTGATAAACCGCATGCTCTGCGTTTCTCAGAGTCGGTTTCAATTACTCTTGCAGCAGATCGTGCCGCCTAATGCTTCTTCAAGAGTTCTTAGTTGCACTAGAACAGCCAGGGCATCAGTTCGCTGATACCTTGGCGTTTATTGATGCTCACTATCAATACACGCCTTGTGCCTTTGATAATGCTGGCTTACATAATCCTGCCGGCAGCAATCAAGGCTCCTGCAAAATACTTGGCTTAGCACTGCTTGAGCAACTCAGCACCGAACAAGCATTACTCGCATTTGGCGAGCACTACACTTATGTCTTAGCCACGCCCAACGAAACAGAACACGCCAATATCCGTCAACTGCTGCAATACGGCCTGGCTGCGGTGCAGTTTAATGAGTTGCCGCTACGCCGGCTTGTTATCTAGCGCCCACTGATACAAGGCATTCTTGCGCGCACCAGTAATCTCTGCCGCCAAAGCTGCAGCGCGTTTGGGCGGCAACTCAGCCATCAGCAACAACAACACACGCTGTGCTTCCAAGGACACCTCTAGGGCTTGCTCGGGAGCTTGATAACCGGCAATCAGTAAAACGCACTCGCCACGCTGCTGATTCGTATCAGCGGCAACCCACTCATATAAGTCAGCCAGCGGTAAATCTTTAATTGTTTCAAAGGTTTTAGTCAGCTCGCGTGCCAGTACGGCCGGACGATCGCCACCGAATACATCACGCATATCAGCAATGCTATCTAAAATACGGTGCGGTGCTTCGTAAAAAATTAGCGTACGCGGATCATGCTGCACTGCGGTTAAACGGGTGCACCGGGCAACTTGCTTAGCGGGCAGAAAACCTTCAAAGACAAAACGATCTGAGGGCAAACCTGCAGCTGATAATCCAGCAATTAAGGCACAAGCACCCGGTACTGGCACCACACGCACTTGTGCAGCGCGGGCTTGACGCACCAAGTGGTAGCCCGGATCAGAAATCAACGGCGTACCCGCATCAGAGATCAGTGCAATATCATCACCTGCAAGCAAACGGGTAATAAAACGCCCGCCTTCTTCGCGCTCGTTATGCTCATGGCAGGCTGCTAAAGGTGTGCGAATACCGAAGTGTTGCAGCAGTCGAGTGGAGTGGCGCGTATCTTCCGCAGCAATCAAGCTGACTTCAGCCAAAATACGCAACGCTCGCGCGCTGATGTCATCAAGATTACCAATGGGCGTAGCAACAACATATAAAGTGCCCAGCTCGTTAGCCTGAGGTGTGGATGCGCTCACAAAACACTCCGAAGATACAAAATAAAGCACTATTGTAGCCTGATTTAGCATGACAAGATCGCACCAATGCGCGCGCTTGGGTACAATCAAAGCATTCGTTTTAACTGTGTTTGGATTGCCTGTCTATGAAAACTCCTTTACGTGTACTTTCAACACTCTGTTTGTCGGCCTTATTAGCGGCATGCTCCAGCACACCCAGCAATACGTTGGGACAACTCCCATCAGCAAAATATAACGACTTAGATAAACTCTTGCTGCAAGCCAGCAAAAAGAGCGATAGCCAAGCCGTAGGTCTTTATTTGGCTGCAACTGACTTAGCTTGGCAGCAAAAAGACATCCTCAAAGCTCGTGATATTTTAACTAAAGTTAATTTAGAGATTGCTACACCGGCAGAACAAATCTTTGCAAAAACTTTAGAGGCCGAACTCGCCTTAGCCCGTCAGCAAGCCGGCGCAGCGCTTGAAGCACTCAATCATGCCAGCTTCCAGTATTTAAATGATATGCCTCTGAATCAGCAAGTACGCAGCCAATTAGCTCGCGCACAAGCGCTGCAAGAGACAGGCAAACCTTTAGCAGCAGCACGTGAGCGTGTGTATCTAGCTCCGTGGTTAGAAGGTGTGCAGGCATTTGAAAACAATGACCTGATTTGGACGCTACTCAGCGGCCTGCCCAATTCCCAGCTTAAAGATACCGGCGAGGCTGACTTGGATGGCTGGTTTGCATTAGTCCGCACCACTAAAGCGGCTCGCTCTTTAGAGCAGCAAAAGAAAGCTATTACACAATGGACTGAACAATATCCACAGCATCCCGCTGCCACAATGTTGCCTGATGCTCTGCGACAATTGCAGCGCCTTGAAGTGACGCAAGTGCAAAGTATTGCTTTACTGCTGCCGTCCCAAGACCCAAACCAAAACGTTGTTACAGCCTTGCGTAACGGTTTTTTTGCCGCGCACTATATTGCTAAAGCCAGCGGTGAAGCCACGGCCAAGATTCGTGTGTACGACAGCAGCAATATCGCCTCCATGGATGCCTTTTATCAGCAAGCCACCACTGACGGTGTCGATTTAGTAGTAGGTCCATGGGAAAAGCAACTGGTCAGCCAACTGGCAGGACGTACACAGCTGCCCATTAAAACATTAGCCCTAAACTATGCTGAGACTGAACAGCACACGCCTAAGCAACTCTTCCAATACGGTTTAGCCGCAGAAGATGAAGCACGTGTGACTGCAGACCGTGCTTGGGCTGATGGCATGCGCCGCGCGGCAGCCCTAGTCCCTAAAACGGCTTGGGGTGACCGCGTTTTAGCCGCTTTTGCTCAGCGCTGGAAAACCTTAGGCGGCGAACTAATTGCTACGCAACACTTTGACCGTCCTGCAGCTTTAGCAGGACAAATTGCGGAGCTGTTTGCACTGCGCAGTAGCGAGCAGCGCGCCAAGCAATTGGAAAGCACCTTAGATAGCAAAGTGGCGGCCCAACCGGCCCGTCGCCAAGATATTGATTTCCTGTTTTTAGCTGCATCACCACAGCAAGCTCGACAGATTAAACCGGCACTGACCTTCCAATATGCTGGCGATGTACCTGTGTACGCGACCTCTGCAGTCAACTCAGGTAGCGGCGAAGTCTACCCTGAGCTCAATGGCTTACAATTTAGCGAGATGCCGTGGTTTATTGAATCTGATGACCCAACCCGTCAACATATTACCTACAGCTGGCCGCAAGCATCAGGCAGCATGGGCCGCTTCTACGCTATGGGTGCTGATGCCTATCAATTGGCCAATCAGTTAGAACAACTGACTTTAATCCCTAACAGCAGTGCTGTCGGCTTAACTGGCACACTTAAGTTAAGTCCTGAGCAACGCATTGAACGCAGTCTATACTGGGCTACATTTAGTAATAACCATATCGAGCAACTCAAGGAAGGTCTGCGTGACTAACACACCAAGGATCGGCAAAACCGTTGAGCTCTATGCTTTAAACTACTTGAATCAAGTCGGTTTAAAAACCATAACGCAAAACTGGTCATGCCGTTTTGGTGAAATTGATTTGATTATGCTAGAGCAGGATACTCTGGTATTTGTCGAGGTACGCTACCGCAAAAGTTCGCACTTTGGTGGCGCCCTTGACAGTATTGACCAACATAAGTGTGCCAAGATCATCAAAACCGCGGAATCTTTTTTAAATAAATATCCACAATGGTTAGAACACGCGTGTCGCTTTGATGTCATTACTGCACACCCAAGCGCTACAGAGGCATTCACACTTGACTGGATTCAGGACGCTTTTGAATCCTAACACCATTTTAAATAAGGGCTGACCCTATGCAATCGCGTATTAAACATATGTTTCAAGCCAGTATCGAAACAAAACAACAAGCGCTCAACGTTCTACCGGCTGCTATTGAGAACGCCAGCTTGATGATGGTGAGCTCACTGCTCAACGAAGGCAAACTCTTAGCCTGTGGCAACGGAGGCTCCGCTGGCGATGCACAGCACTTCTCTTCCGAGATGCTGAACCGCTTTGAGCGTGAGCGTCCAAGCCTGCCAGCTATTGCTCTGACTACAGACAGCTCAACCATCACCTCCATCGCTAACGATTACAGTTATGAAGAAGTATTCTCTAAGCAAATCCGTGCATTAGGCCAAGAAGGTGATGTGCTGCTGGCCATTTCAACCAGTGGCAACTCAGCTAACGTGGTGCAAGCCATTCATGCAGCTCATGACCGCAATATGCACGTTGTCGCACTGACAGGTAAGGATGGCGGTCAAATCGCCCCTCTGCTGCTGCCTGACGACGTTGAGATCCGCGTACCATCCAATGTCACCGCTCGCGTACAAGAAGTGCACCTGCTGGTTATCCACAGCCTGTGCGACCTGATTGACCACCAACTTTTCGGGAGTGAAGAATGATTCGTAAAATCCTTACTATCGCCTTAATGGGCATCTTAATCAGCGCCTGCAGCCAACGCAGTCTGGGCAATAAGATTGATGACCAATTTATTGGCCCTGAAGTGATTCGCGCCATTAAAGACTCGCACATTGATCTGTCGACTACCACATCACGCATTATTGTTATCAGCTATAACGGCGTTGTGTTAGTTACAGGCCAAACTCCACGCAATGAACTTAAAGAATTAGCTGGCAAAGCAGCGCAGTCAGTCACTAGCGCAAAGAAAGTTCATAACGAACTGCAAGTTACCACGCCTACTTCAGGCATGGTGCGCAGCAATGACGCATTACTCACTGCTAATATAAAAACACGTATGTTGTCCTACAACGATGTACCAGCCACTAAGGTAAAAGTACTAACCGAGAATGGCGTTGTCTATTTACTGGGTATTTTAAGCCGCGCTGAAGCCAGTCGTGCAACCGCTGTAGTACAAGAAGTGAATGGCGTGCAGAAGATTGTTCGCTTATTTGAATATATCGACTAGACCTGCATTGCGCAGAAGGGAGTCTAGGCTCTAATCTCAATGATACTGCCTGCAGCCTCGTTTAAACGCTGCAGGCAGTATATTAATACATCTAACTTACTTGATAACACGCAAACTCGGACGACCTGGTGACGGTGGCCGTGGTGGCTCATCATCAGGTGATATTGAGTCTGCAAGGTTCTCAGTATCTACTGCATGCAATACAGTCGGTTGAGCCTGAGTTTCCTGTGTGTCCTCTTCTTGCACATCTTCATCATCGCTAAGCGTATCTGAATCAGCATCAAAGAACATGCCTTGACCATTCTCACGTGCATAAATTGCTAAAATCGCAGCAATGGGCACATACAACGAAAATGGCGCACCAGAAAACAGCGCTTCAAAACTGACTGCTTCGTTATCAACTGTAAAATAACGTACAGCTGCTGGTGCAGCATTGAGCACAATCCGTCCATCAGCCGCATAACCTGGCGGCACCTTGACCTGCGGATGATTAATATCAACCAATAGGTGCGGCGTGCACTCATTATCAACAATCCACTCATGCAGAGCGCGCAGTATATAAGGACGACTGGAGTTCATAGATGGCTCCTCTTACGGACGCATTAAGCGCTCTTGCTCAGACAAGCTCGTCTGAAAAGCTTCACGAGCGAAGTTACGCTCCATGTACTCAATCAGCGGCTGCGCAGTTTTAGGCAACTCAATACCTAAGACAGGCAAGCGCCATAACAATGGCAGCAAGTAGCAGTCAACTAAGCTCAATTCGTCGCTCATAAAGTACTTCATGCTAGCAAACACAGGTGCAACACCGGTGAGGCTTTCACGCAGCTCTTTACGCGCTTTAGTGCGTGCCGTTTCTTTAGTTTTCTTATCCAAAATTAAATCAGCTTGTGCACACCAGTCACGTTGTACGCGATAGGACAACATACGTGTGTTCGCACGCGCTACTGGATACACCGGCAATAGAGGTGGGTGCGGGTAGCGCTCATCTAAATATTCAAGAATGACCGTTGAGTCGTATAATGCCAAATCGCGATCAACCAGCGTTGGCACTGTTGCATAAGGATTCACCTCAGCTAAGTACTCTGGACATTCGCCATTTGTTACATCCATGATTTCAGCAGTTACTGCTTTCTCCGCTAATACCAAACGCACGCGATGTGAGTACTGGCAGGTCGGATCAGAATAACAGCCCAACTTATTGGGGGCAGACATGGCTTCCCTCCTTCACTATTAAATATATATACAGCAGAAAGACGAACGCGCCCATTAGGGCGCGTGCGTCACTCGGTCATCGTACTATTGAGTGTCAATGCACATCTTTCCAGTACTCGCGCTTCAGGAAGTAAGCGAATACAAAGAAGAATGCAAGGAATAATAGCACATATGTTCCGATACGCTGACTTTTGAGCTTAACTGGGTTAGCTGAGTACTCGAGGAAAGTCACGAGATTTTTAATTTTCTCGTCAAATTGCTCTTCATTCAGCGTACCGGTATTAGGCACAATGGTCAGTTGATCACAGGCTTCATGGGTCAGAGGTACACCTGTCAACGGGTCAAATACCTTCTTACCGTCTTCAACCATCTGCACTTGCTTGCAACCAATTTCTTGGCGGCCTTGCAAGCCCACTAGCACGTTAGGCATACCCACTAATGGGAATACTTTGTTATTTACGCCATACGGACGTGATGGGTCTTCATAGAATGTACGCATATAAGTATACAACCAGTCAGCACCACGCACACGCGCAACCATAGTCAAGTCAGGCGGTGGCGCACCAAACCAAAGCTTGGCATCATCATTACGCATGCTTGATTTCATATGATCGCCAAACTTAACGTCCGGGAACACTAAGTTATCCATCATCAATTCTTCACTGATACCCAAGTCAGTCGCAACACGCTCGTAACGTTGGAACTTTGCACCATGGCAACCCATGCAATAGTTTGCAAAAGTTTGTGCACCATCTTGCAGAGCAGCTTTATCAGTCAAATCAATTGACACTTTATCCAGAGGATAAGCGCCATCTGCAGCAAAACCAAACATTGGTATCGCAGCTAAAAGTAATGCAGCAATTTGCTTTTTCATTAGCCAGTCACCCTTTCCGGAACCGGTTTAGTCTTTTCCATTCTGGTATAGAAAGGCATCAGAATGAAGTAAGCGAAGTAAAGAATAGTACAGACACGTGCAATAAATGTACGCTCATCTGTTGCTGGAACAACTCCCAGCCAGCCAAGAGTAACGAAGCTGACGCAGAAGATGAGCAACCAAAGTTTGCTGATCCAGCCTTTGTAACGCATGGATTTAACCGGGCTACGGTCTAACCAAGGCAGTACAAACAACACTGCAATCGCACCACCCATAGCTACAACACCTAACAACTTATCAGGTACTGCACGCAAAATGGCGTAGAACGGAGTGAAGTACCAAACTGGAGCAATATGAGCAGGTGTTTTCAGTGCGTTAGCTTGTTCAAAGTTAGGCTTCTCGAGGAAGTATCCGCCCATTTCTGGGAAGAAGAACACCACGAAGCAGAACACAAATAAGAATACGACAACACCAACGATATCTTTTACCGTGTAGTACGGATGGAAAGGAATACCGTCTAAAGGAATACCGTTTTCATCTTTATGCTTTTTAATATCAACGCCATCTGGGTTGTTTGAACCCACTTCGTGCAGCGCCAAGATGTGTAAAACAATCAAAGCCAGCAACACAATAGGTACAGCAACAACGTGCAAGGCGAAGAAGCGGTTCAATGTGATACCAGAAATCAGGTAGTCACCACGAATCCACTCAGTTAAATCAGCACCAACCACCGGAATCGCACCAAAGAGTGAAATAATCACCTGCGCGCCCCAGTATGACATCTGCCCCCATGGCAATAAGTAGCCCATGAACGCTTCAGCCATCAAGGCTAAGTAGATCAACATACCGAAGACCCATACCAGCTCACGTGGCTTCTGGTACGAACCGTACAACAGACCGCGGAACATATGCATGTAAACAACGACAAAGAACGCTGACGCACCCGTAGAGTGCAAATAACGTAAGATCCAACCGTACTCGACATCACGCATGATGTATTCGACTGAAGCAAAAGCACCTTCCGCAGAAGGCTCATAGCTCATGGTCAACCAAATACCTGTCAACAACTGATTCACTAAAACCAACAGCGCTAAAGAGCCGAAGAAATAGAAAAAGTTGAAGTTCTTAGGTGCGTAATACTTTGATAAGTGGTCTTCCCACATTTTTGTGGCGGGGAAACGTGCGTCCACCCACTCCATAAACTTACTCATCAGACAGCCCCCTCATCAACACCAATAAGAATGACATTGTCTGTCTCATATGAGTGCGGTGGAACAGGTAAATTTAACGGTGCTGGCTGGGCTTTATAGACACGTCCCGCTAAGTCATAGCGTGAACCATGGCATGCGCAGAAATAACCACCAACCCACTCAGGACCTAGATCAGCAGGCGCCACTTCAGGTCTAAAGGTTGGCGAACAACCTAGGTGAGTACAAACACCAAGCACAATAAGGATCTCAGGCTTGATTGAGCGTGCAGCAGCATCGACATAATCAGGTTGATCAGACTCTTGCGACTTAGGATCAGCCATTTGGCCATCAATAGTCGGCAGAGCTGCCATAATTTCTGGTGTACGGTGCAAAACAAATACTGGCTGACCGCGCCACTCAGCAACAATCTGCTGGCCTGGATCAATCTTACTAATATTAACTCGTACCGGTGCTCCCGCGGCTTTCGCCTTAGCACTGGGGGCCCAGGATCCCAGAAACGGGATCGCAGCCCCTGCCGCTCCAGCCGCACCCACCACAGAGGTGGCTGCCACTAGAAAGCGACGTCGGCCCGTATTAACGCCGTCATTGCTCATTAAGTCGTCTCCCATCAGCTATGTAGCCTGTTGTCAGGCCTTGTAATAAGAAAAAAGCATTTACCATTTTCAAATTTTACAAATGGTAAAGAAAAGGTGCCTTCTTGACAAGTTGTCACACGATACAATTCGTCTAATAGCAGGCTAAACCACAACCAGTGCACGAGCGACAAATTGTCGCAGCACAAATTAGATACAAAAAACGCCCTGATTCCTTGCGGAAACGGGCGTTTTTCTGCAGCAAGTATCGATCAGCGCTTAGAGTACTGAGGACGCTTACGTGCTTTACGCAGACCCACTTTCTTACGCTCAACTTCACGCGCATCACGCGTTACGAAGCCAGCTTTACGAAGTTCTGGACGTAAAGTTTCGTCATATTCCATCAAGGCACGAGTAATACCATGACGAATTGCACCAGCCTGACCGCTTGTACCACCACCAGCAACGGTGATCATTACGTCAAACTTTTCTAAAGATTCTGTTAATTCCAGAGGCTGACGAACCATCATTCGTGCAGTTTCACGTGGAAAGAAATCATCCAGAGTGCGGTTATTAATAGAAATGCTGCCTGTACCCGGACGTAAAAATACACGTGCGGTTGCAGTCTTGCGACGGCCAGTGCCGTAGTTTTGAGTCGCCGACATAATCAACTATCCCCTTAAATCTTAAGTTCTTGAGGCTGCTGTGCAGCATGCGGGTGGTTAGTACCTGCATACACTTTCAGCTTGCGATACATGTCGCGGCCCAGCGGATTTCTTGGAAGCATGCCTTTAACAGCTGCTTCGATAACGCGTTCAGGTGCTTTAGCAATCAATTTCTCAAAGCTAATTTCCTTGATACCGCCTGGGAAACCAGTGTGTGAGTAATAGATTTTATCTGATGTTTTATTACCAGTGACACGAACCTTCTCTGCATTAATAACAACGATGTAATCGCCAGTATCAACGTGCGGAGTGTACTCAGGCTTGTGCTTACCGCGTAAACGGCTAGCAATCTCAGTGGCCAAACGACCCAGAGTCTGGCCTGCAGCGTCGACGACATACCAGTCGCGCTGTACTGTTTCATTTTTTGCTGTAAAAGTTTTCATTCGCTATGGCCTCAGGGCCGTCTTTAAAGTAGACGGCAAATCCTAATGAATAGTATTGTCTTTGACAAGTCAAAGTAAGCTCATATGACAGACGCTACTTCGGGGGCTCGGGTCTATCACGTCTGCTATGGCTCTAAATTCGGCAAATTTGCATCTTTCGCCTTCTGTTCTGTATATAGGCTAGGCATTGCCAACAAAACAGCCGCGTAATTATGACTGTTAGCAGAAAAATTGCAACCGCTTAATCACTTGTTCTGCAGCATTAAGCAAACTCTGAGCATCGATAGTCATGTATAAGATGCTACACAAGTGCGCTATAGCTGCCACAACGGCTTTTTTAGAGGCGGCACAGGCAGCAAATAAGAAAATATATTCAGCACAAAGATACTATTATCTAACTCACTGGCTTTCGTTGCCTCGCATGGGTCTATAATAAGGTGGCACGCACTTGTGGAGCCGTTATGTATATTCCGCCGTTATTTTCTGCTTTACGCGAAGCTTTTGCTTCGGGTTATACCATCAAAACTTTACGCAGCGATCTCAGCGCTGGCTTAACGATTGGTATTATTGCTATTCCATTAGCCATGGCCTTGGCTATTGCTGTTGGAGTGCCACCGCAACACGGATTATATACCGTACTTATAGGTGGCTCGATCATCGCTCTCACGGGCGGCTCTCGTTTTAACGTATCAGGGCCAACCGCAGCTTTCGTGGTGATTCTCTTACCCATCACTCAGCAGTTTGGCGTGGGTGGTTTACTGTTATGCACAGCCATGGCCGGCGCCATTTTAATCAGCATGGCGTTTTTACGCGCAGGTGCTTTATTACAATTTATTCCCTACCCAGTGACCTTAGGTTTTACTGCCGGTATCGGTATTGTGATTGCCACACTGCAAATCAAAGACGCTTTTGGCTTAGAAAATATTCAACCAGCAGCCAACTATATTGAACAATTTGGTGCCCTGATTACTGCCCTACCCACTATTCATTTGGGCGACACGCTAGTGGCTGCAGCCACCTTAGCCGTACTGATTATTTGGCCGCGCTTTGTACCCAAAATCCCTGGCCACTTAGTTGCCTTAACCGTTGGTAGCTTTATCGGTTTGGCACTCAACAATGCCGATATCACGGTAGCCACCTTGGGTGACCGTTTTAGCTATTTAGTAGACGGCGTAGAGCATCCAGGTATTCCGCCCTTTTTACCTTCGTTTCTCTGGCCATGGGAGCTGCCTGGCCCTGATGGTCAACCCCTGGTGTTGTCATTTGAGCTCTTTCGGCAACTGCTTGCTCCTGCATTCGCTATTGCCATGCTCGGTGCTATTGAGTCCTTACTCTGCGCAGTAGTGGCTGACGGTATGGCTGGTACTAAACACGACCCTAACGGCGAATTACTTGGTCAAGGTATCGGTAATATTTTAGCGCCGATGTTTGGTGGTATTACCGCCACAGCGGCGATTGCCCGCAGCGCAGCCAACGTGCGTGCTGGTGCATTCTCCCCTATTGCCGCCATCACCCATGCGGGTGTAGTGCTGCTGGCGATGCTATTCCTCGCCCCCTTATTCAGCCACTTACCTATGGCTGCTCTGGCAGCGCTGTTGCTGATGGTGGCTTGGAATATGAGCGAGCCCAAGCACGTTGTACACACCCTACGCATCGCACCGCGTAACGATGTTCTAATCCTGCTGACCTGTCTCTCGCTGACAGTACTCTTTGACATGGTACTGGCCGTTGGCGTGGGCTTAATTCTAGCGGCAGGCTTATTTATTAAAAGTATGAGCGAACTCACTGATACTGCGACCGTAGACAGCAACAAACACGACATTCCAGATTTACCTGATTCGGTGACTGTGTATGCGATTCGTGGCCCGCTGTTCTTTGGTGCTGCAGAAAAAGCACTGAGTGTACTGCGCAAATTTAACCCAGAAATCCGCGTGGCCATTATTGATATGCGCGCCGTACCAATGCTAGATATGACAGCACTGGCAGCGCTGAGTAACGTGCTCAATGATTATCAAAAGAACGATATTGGTATTATATTTTTGGGCGCTACAGCTCAAGTGCGCAATGAAATGCGCCGAGCAGGTATCAGCTTAGCCAACAACAAACTCTCTTACGTCAACAGCCCAGAACAAGCACAATCACGTGCACTGCGCTGGCTGGATCCTGACGCTGTAGAGCAAAAAAACAGTAACGACTCGTAAAAAGATGCACCCAACGCACAGCCTTAACTCACAGATCGGGTGCCTGCAGCACCCTTTACATTCATGGTAAACTTGATTTTATGAATATTTATACATCTCGTCCTGCTGTACTGTGTTTATCCGGTCACGATCCTGTAGGTGGCGCGGGTATCCAAGCTGATATTGAAGCGCTGATTGCACAAAACTGTCATGCCACGCCGGTGATTACCGCGCTGACCATTCAAGATACGGTTGATGTGCGTGATTTTAAAATCCTTGACCACGCTTGGGTCATGGCGCAAGCGCAGGCAATTTTAGACGATATGCCCGTGTCGGCGATAAAGCTGGGGATGCTCGGTTCGCTGGAGATGGTGGATACTGTCGTTGAAATTATCCAAAAACTGCCTAACATCCCTTTTGTCTGCGACCCTGTGCTGCGCGCTGGCGGCGGCGGAGCTTTAGGCAAAGACGAAGTCGGCTATGCCCTACGCGCAAAGTTAATGCCACTGGCCACCATAGTCACGCCCAACTTACCTGAAGCACGTATTCTTGCTGAACTGCCCAACGGCACCGCGGATGAATGTGCTGCAGTATTGCTTAAACATTGCGAACACTTGCTGATTACCGGCGGTCATGGCGATGAACAAGAAGTGCATAACCGCCTGTATTGCGCCGACGGCAGCACCCATACCTTTAAATGCGCACGCTTACCCGGTGAATACCACGGTTCAGGCTGCACCTTAGCTAGCACCTTGGCGGGCCGTTTAGCCATCGGCCAAGAGCTGGTTAGCGCGGTTGAATTTGCCTTGAACTACACTTGGCGCACCTTGCGTGATGCTGAAGCACCGGGTCGCGGTCAATATATTCCCCGCCGTTTACCACTGGACTTTTGCCGCTCATGAGTGACAAAGCTCAGTTATTACGCGGCTTATACGCCATCACAGATTCTGCCTTATTAGCCGATGGACGCTTATTGCCCTATTGCGAAGCGGCATTGCGTGGTGGCGTTAAAATTTTGCAGTACCGTGATAAATCCACCGACAGCAGCAAGCGTTTTGATGAAGCACAAGCTCTAAAAGCGCTCTGCCAAAGCTACGGCGCACGCTTGCTGATTAACGATGATGCTGCGTTAGCTGCACAGTTACAGGTCGATGTGCATCTAGGTCAAAGTGACGGTAATTTATTGCAAGCGCGCGAACTACTAGGCCCTGAGGCCATTATTGGCTCAACCTGCCATGCGCAGCTCGAACTAGCTGAACAAGCCGTGACACAAGGCGCTGATTACATTGCTTTTGGTCGTTTTTATGAGTCACAGACTAAACCCGGCAGCGTCTTAGCCACCACCGCACTACTGGCGCAAGCGCAACAGTTTAAGCGCCCTATTGTTGCGATTGGCGGCATTACTCTGGAAAACGGACGGACTTTAATTGAACACGGCGCAGATATGCTTGCGGTGATTCATGCTTTATTTGCCGCCGATTCAGCGGCGACAGTGGAACAACGTGCGCGTGCATTTAACGCGTTATTTACCGATTAATTTTTGCAGCGACAGGCTCACTGCTTTTTTGAATGAGGTTATTTCATGTCACGCTCAGCATCTCTGTTTGAACAAGCTCAGAAACATATCCCCGGCGGTGTTAACTCGCCCGTACGCGCCTTCGCTGGCGTGGGCGGCACGCCACTGTTTTTTAAGCACGCTAAAGGTGCTTATGTCACGGACGAAGACGACAAGCAGTATGTCGACTACGTCGGCTCGTGGGGCCCGATGATTTTGGGTCACAGCCACCCTGATGTACTCGATGCCGTACGCAATCAGCTCGAGCACGGCCTATCTTACGGCGCTCCGACTGCTTTAGAAGTTGAAATGGCCGACTTAGTCTGCAGTTTAGTACCTTCTATGGATATGGTGCGTATGACCAGCTCCGGTACTGAAGCGACCATGAGTGCGATTCGTTTAGCGCGTGGTTACACAGGTCGCGATAGCATTATTAAGTTTGAAGGCTGCTACCACGGTCACTCCGACAGCTTGCTGGTTAAAGCAGGTTCTGGCGCACTGACCTTGGGCGTACCCAGCTCACCAGGCGTACCGGCAGCTTTTGCCAAGCACACTATTACTCTGCCCTTTAACGACACTGAAGCAGTGGCTGCTTACCTAGCTGAACACGGCGAAGAGATTGCCTGCATTATCGTGGAACCGGTTGCCGGTAACATGAACTGCGTGCCACCTGCGCCAGGCTTTTTAGAAGGATTGCGTGAGCAGTGTGATAAGCACGGTGTAGTGTTGATTTTTGACGAAGTGATGACCGGTTTTCGTGTCGCTTTAGGCGGTGCGCAAGCGCTGTACAATGTGAAGCCTGACCTATCAACCTTCGGCAAAATCATCGGCGGTGGTATGCCAGTGGGTTGCTTTGGTGGCAGCAAGAAAATCATGTCGCACATCGCCCCACTAGGCCCTGTGTACCAAGCCGGTACTTTATCAGGTAACCCATTAGCGATGGCTGCCGGCTTAACTACGCTGAAGCTGATTAGCCGTCCTGGTTTCCATGACGAACTGACCGACTACACCTCGCGTATGCTGCAAGGTCTACAAGAGCGCGCGGATGCCGCAGGTATTCCATTCACCACCACGCAAGCCGGCGGTATGTTTGGCCTGTACTTTACCGAACGTAAAAACATCAAAAGCTTTGAAGATGCGACCAGTAGCAACATTGCGCACTTCAAACAGTTCTTCCACTTGATGCTCGAAGGCGGCGTGTATTTAGCGCCAAGTGCTTTTGAAGCAGGCTTCAGCTCGATTGCTCTGGGTGATACAGAACTCAAAATCACTCTCGATGCAGCCGAAGCAGCCTTTGCGAAAATGAAAAGCTAATATTGTACTGAGCTACAAAAACGCCCATTCATTTGGGCGTTTTTTATGGTGCTGAAATTTATCGTATGGACTGGTAGAGCATACTCTAAACTCTTAAGAAGCATGCTACTCGAGTGCCAGCCACATCAATGGTCAAGAAGTGTCTCGTGGGTGACGCGGCAAGTGAAGCCATGGATGGCGTAACGCCCGAATTGAGGCAGGAAGCCTCATTGAGGGAAAAGCGCCACCCACGAGACACGCCATGCACCACATCTAGACTGCACCAACAGCACGCAACATCAAGCCAGCAGTCCCCGTGCAAAGAAGCTTACTCAGACAACGAACGAATCACCTCAGGCAACTGCGCAATCTGACTCACCTGCGCATCCGGCTCAGTCTCGCCCGTCCAAGGCTTACCCTCAGGATTAAACCAAATCGTACGCATCCCCACTTGCTGCGCACCAAACACATCATCATGCGCATGATCACCAATATGAATACTATGACTGGGCTCAACTTGCGCACGCGCCAGCGCGGCTAAAAACACGGCCGGCTCAGGTTTAGCCACACCCAAAGCATCCGCATTTAAAGCAAAAGAAAAATACTCCCCCAAACCCACACGACGCACATCCGCATTACCATTGCTAAGCGCACCCAACATATAGGCATTGCACAACTGCGCTAAGGTCGGACGCACATCGGCAAACAACTCAACATTCTGCCGCGCGGCTAAGAACACCTGAAACGCCTGCTCCGCCGTTTCACGCGCTTCAACTTCGCCATAGCCTGACTGTAAAAAAGCCCGCAACAGCATCTGATAACGCACTTCGCTGACGCGACGATCCAACTCCGGCTGCAACTGCACCACCTCAGCCCGCAACTGCTGCAAACGCTCAGGTGTTAACACCTCGACACGCGCCGCATGCTCAGCTAACCAAGCCCGCAGCTTATGATCTGCCGCCACAATCACCGGCTGCACCGACCACAAGGTATCATCTAAATCAAAAGTAATTAATTCAATCGTCATCAACTTGGCTTCCGCTTCGCCCGTGGATGAGCCTGGTCATACACCTGCGCTAAATGTTGAAAATCCAAATGGGTATAAATCTGCGTCGTACTGATATCCGCATGCCCGAGCAATTCTTGCACCGCTCGCAAATCGTGGGATGACTCAAGAATATGACTGGCAAATGAGTGACGTAACATATGCGGGTGCAAATGCTGGCCCAAATCACGCACACCAGCCTGGCGCACACGTTCACGCACCAATTGCGGACTCATGCGCCGACCGCGCACGCCAATAAACAGCGCTTGGTCTACAGACTTCACCTGGCCACGGATCGTCAACCAATGCTCAACCGCAGCCACCGCCTTACTACCCACCGGCAACAGCCGTTGCTTATTACCCTTACCCAGCACCAACACCAAGCCTTGCGCCAGATCGATATCAGCAATATTTAAACCCACTAATTCAGATAAACGTAAACCCGAAGAATACAGCAACTCTAAAATCGCATGGTCACGGCAACTGGCAAAATCATCCGCCACCGGACTATCAAGCAACTGCTGGGCGCGGTCCACATCCAAGACTTTAGGTAATTTACGCGGCCCTTTGGGTGGGCGAATGCCCGCAGCGGGATCATGCTGGCAAATACCTTCACGCATCAAGTAAGCATACAAGCCACGCACTGCCGACAATAAACGCGCAATACTGCGCCCCGACAAACCACCTTTATAGAGTTGCGCAACCAACTCACGCAAGTGCGCCACGCGCAACTCTTGCCAACTGGCTAACTGCTGCGCAGAGGTAAAATCGACAACTTTAGCTAAATCAGTGCGATACGCCGTTAAGGTATGCACCGACACTTGGCGCTCCACCTGCAAATACTCAAAAAAAGCAGCTAACTGGGTTTGCATGCACACCTCAGAGTCACTTTGTTTATTTAACCGCGCGCAATGACGCCAACATACTTGGCAACAAACGCGCCAGCACATCAGCCAGATAGCTTAAGAAAAACGTATCCATCGAACTGCTGTAATGCTGCTGGTCTTCACTGCCAATCGCCAACACACCTTGAATACCATTGTGCTCTAAGGTCACCACCGCAACCGACTGGATATGTTCTGCTTGCTCAGCACCAAACAAAAAGTTGAGTTCTTTAGCCCGCAGTACCCCACAGAATGCTTTACCACCCAGCAATAAACCACCGATGTGCTGCTGAGCCAATTGCAAGCTGGTGCTACGGCCAATGCTAATCGGGTTATCGCTAAACAAAGTTAAACTGGCAAAAGGCACCTGAAAGGAATGACGCAAGCTGTCATCCACCACACCGACCAAATCATCCACGGTTTGCGCTTCAAGCATTTCTAAAATCAGGCGGCGCACCTTATCAAACAAGCGGTCATTATCGCGAGCGATATCCATCAACTCAGTTAAACGCTGATGCATCTCCGTATTACGCTCACGCAATACCGCCATTTGCCGCTCAACTAAAGAAATGGCACTGCCACGCTCATGCTGAATACGCATCTGCGTCAGTAACTGGTCTTTATCCTGAAAGAAGTCAGGATGCTCACCTAAATAAGCCGCCACCTGTTGCGCAGTTAAGGCGCGCTTAGCTTTTTTAGCAGTAGTCATAAACGGATTTGCCCTTCATAAACACGAGTTGCCAACCCAGTAAAATACATACGCTGCTCGCGCTCAGGCATATGCATCCAGCCGCGCGTGGTACCGCAAAAAGATTCAATATGCACTCGTTGATTGACCCAGCCGCGTTCAATGGCATACACAGCTGCAGCACATAGCCCTTGATGAAAGTTATCCACCATACCGCTACCCAGTTGCCAGGTGGCAACTTTGAGATGGTTACGGTCTTGCAGTTGCAGCGCAGTGATTAAGGTATCGCGCGCCACACTGGTGTGCTGCTCTAAGTATTGCGCCAACTCCACTAAAGGCACCTGCTTTACATCCAGCACCGGCAACACTGCATGCACACCCTGCAGCGCCATCATGCTAAATCCTGTAGCACGCAACCAAGGCGATGGTGCGAGCAGATGCTTCGGTAATTCAATGCTGTCAGCTAAAACGCTCGGCTGCGCTAAAGGCACCGACACCGAGCCATCAGCGTGCACTTCAACATCCAGCACTGTATGGCGCAACTCAATGCGCATCTGTGCTTTAGAGATCAAGCGTTTGTCTGCCACTAAGCGGGCGACACAACATACATCACTGGCTTGCCAATCCACCTCAGCGCCATCGCTGTCAAACATCCGGCAACTGAAGTCCACATCCGGATGCTGTGGCACTTCAATTAACGCCAAACGCTGGAAACCCACACCGGTGCGCCTGTCACTCCAAGCGCGCATATGATGTGGTTGCAGATAGGCATACTGACTGATTAAATCGATCACCATTAAGTCATTGCCAAAGCCATGCATTTTCGTAAAACGCAGAAGCATATTATGCCTCCGGCAATAAGCTTTCGTGGGCAAACAACTCGGCAATAGTTTCACGACGGCGCACTAGATGCGCTTGTTCGCCATCCACCACGACTTCCGCAGCACGGCCGCGACTGTTGTAATTAGAACTCATCACAAAGCCATAAGCTCCTGATGAACACAGCGCCAGCAAATCACCTTCAGCCAAATGCAGATCGCGCTCTTTAGCTAAAAAGTCACCGGTCTCACACACAGGGCCCACCACGTCATAACAACGGGTAGCACCAACACGTGGCTGTACCGCTTGCACATCCATCCACGCCTGATAGAGCGCTGGACGCAGCATATCGTTCATCGCGGCATCCACTATGGCAAAGTCTTTATGCTCAGTGTGCTTGAGGTACTCAACCTTGGTCAGCAACACGCCCGCATTAGCGACGATATAACGGCCTGGCTCAAAGACTAAAGCCAAGTCACGTCCCGCCACTCGCTCACGCACAGCCGCCATATACTCACCCGCACACGGCGGTTGCTCATCTTGATAACGCACACCTAAACCGCCACCTAAATCCAAGTGACGAATGCTAATACCATGTTCAGCTAAGCGATCGACTAAAGCTAACACACGATCCAGCGCATCCAAGAATGGCGCCAGCGTCGTCAGTTGCGAGCCGATATGACAATCCACACCCTTAATGGCGATATGACTTAAGGTTGCGGCATGCTGATACACCGACTCAGCAATATTGATATCAATACCAAACTTATTGTCTTTCAAACCGGTAGAAATATAGGGGTGAGTCCCTGCATCCACATCGGGATTAACCCGTAAAGACACTGGAGCAATAACGCCCATCTGCGCGGCAACCTCTTGCAGACGATCCAACTCATCGACCGATTCCACGTTAAAGCAATGCACACCCACTTCCAGCGCGCGCTGCATTTCCTCACGGGTTTTACCCACACCAGAAAACACCATGCGCTCCGGCAAACCACCGGCCGCTAACACACGCTCCAGTTCGCCCACTGAAACGATGTCAAAACCAGCACCCAGACGCGCCAAAATATTTAACACGGCAATATTGGAGTTGGCTTTCACCGCGAAGCACACTAAATGCTCAACGCCTTGCAAGCCATCGGTATAACTGCGGTATTGCGCTTCAATATGCGCACGAGAATAGACGTAAGTTGGCGTACCAAACTGCTGGGCAATGGCACTCAGAGCCACACCTTCAGCGTGCAACTCACCTTGTTGATATGTAAACGCTTGCATGCTGCTCTCCTTTAGAGTTCATAACGGTCTTTGCGGTGTTCGTGAGCAGCTTTTTCATCATCAGGATGATAAAGCGGACCCTTTTGACCACAACCTGTTAAACCCAGCAGCAAGATAGATAACGCAACAAATGGAAGCACAATACGCTTCATAACAAACCCTTCATCAAAACTATAATATGCGTTGAGTATACCGACCCCTCATAATCTTGCCTATGCGCAGTACAGTCGCCACACTAGGATAGTTCTGAAAAAGACGTGTTATTGTTGAGCAAAGCAGTGACTTTTGTTGATATGCCGTGTTTAGCCCTTAAAAATCATAGAGGAGCTCTCAATGAGCCTGAGTAATAGCCAGTTCCATGACCTTGTCGATGCCACACAAAGAAACCTTGAAGATATCTTAGATGACAGCGATGCCGACATTGATATTGAAAACAGCGCTGGGATTTTAACCCTCACTTTTGAGAACCGACATCAAGTGATTCTGACCCGTCAAGAGCCACTTAAACAGCTCTGGCTTGCAGACCGCAGCGGTGGTTTTCATTTTGATTATGACAGCAGCGTGAGTCAATGGCGTTGTGATGCCAATCAGCGCACCTTAACCGATATGTTAGGCGAGATTTTACAAGCGCATACTGCACTGGATTTTGATTTAAGCAGTCTGTAATACTCAGCCATAGCGCACTGATTCTTTCTCGGCATCCCTTGCTTATTTAAATAGCTGTGATAGTTTGAGCGGCATCTGCTGTAGAGAATAACAGCACCTCAAAACCTCGTCATCTGGCGGGGTTTTGTCTTTTTTACTGTTTAATTACCACTTAGGAGCACCAAAAAAACCATGAGCAACAAGCCCGCGATCACTGTCACCCGTCTAGATATGCAACGCCTTGAGCAGATGCTCAACAACCTTGACGACTATGACGCCGCAGCCGAAGCCTTAGAAGCAGAACTTGCCCGCGCGAATTTTGTTGGTCATACGGACATCCCCAGCGACGTCGTCACCATGAACTCTAAAGCTCACTTTCGTGAAGAATCCAGTGCTGCCGATTATCAACTGACTTTAGCTTATCCAGCCCAAGGCGGTATCGACGGCAATGTCTCAGTATTAGCACCCATAGGCATGGCACTACTGGGACTCAGTGTTGGGCAAAGTATCGATTGGATTACACCCAAAGGTAAGGCGCTCAAACTCACGCTCAATCAAGTTGTCTACCAACCTGAAGCTCAGGGTGAATTTACACTCTAAGCAGCCTCTGCGGCAATCTATTACAGAGCCTTATACAGGTGTAAGCGAACTGTTACGCAGGTTCTGTAATGCTTGATTGAGCGCCTGACCTGGTAAAACATACTGATCAACGCGCCAGCAAAAATGCTCAAGATAAGATTGCTACCCTGCTCAGAAAAATTAGGTGCTGGGCTTATAGCCACTGATACCGGCAGGTGTGCTATTGGAAACATAGCCCGGCAATAAAGGATGATTAACATGCAATAATAACGGCAGCAAACGTGAGACTGTTTGTTGGCGTGATGATAAAACCAAATTGGCACGCTGCAAGCGATCATGGTTGACGCTTAAAAAACGCTCGCGTAACAGCAATAGATCTTTACGATCGATGCCTTCTTCAATATTTAAGCGTATCTCAACCATGACCTCTATAGCCGCTCTACTCTGCCGCTAATACAGTCAACACCGCTTGCGCATGTGCAGCTGTTTCTAGACCTAGACTGGTTAAGTAACCACCGTCGTCTTGGCCGATCAAACCCTTAGCAAATAAACGCTGAGCTGCAGCAACACGCTCAGGTCCGGCACTGCTGTGCACTTTTAGACCTTCTTGTGTGCTGTCTAAGTTGTACAAACATAAAACTTCAAGTTCCGCGATCATCTCAGGAGTCCAAGACATAATTTTTCACCTACGGTTTAGAAAATAAGGGATTTGCGTAACAACCACCTAGCAGATTAAGGCATATCAGGTAGTTCCGGTAAGGCACGTAATGCGCGCTCATAGGCCAACAAATCAAAAGCATGATCAGCTTCTAACATATCATTGATTTGCCATGCCAATACTTGCGCCATCATCTGCACAATCTCATCACGTGTATGCCCGACTAAAGTCAGTTTATTCATCACTGCTTGTACAAAAACGGGTTGCTGCGCTGCCAGTTGATTTTCAATCGCTTCGAGCAACTGGCTTTCGACCAACTCATCTTCTGCTGCTTCATCAAGCTCAGTAGGTGCTTCAACAGCAGACTCAGCAGCTTGCGCAACCGCAGTTGTATTTTTTTCAGTTTCGCTCACAGGCACACCACCTTCATCCAGCTGACACAGCATGCAATCCTCTGCATCACCTTGGTTAGTTTCCACATAACGTACCTTGCGACTGGCTGAAGAGCGATCCGCCGATACTTGAAAACGTAAATCTCTCGGTTTATCTGTCACGCTCATCTCCTTAAAAATCTCTACACAGTCGCAAGTGACTGTCACTTAACGGCTGGCTAATAAATCACGGCCACGTTGCACTGCGGCACGTACTTGTGCGGGCGCGGTACCACCAATATGGTTACGGGCATTGACTGAACCTTCTAAGGTCAGCACGTCAAACACATCGTCACCGATTTCAGTACTGAACTGCTGCAGCTCAGCCAAGCTCATTTGCGCTAAATCTTTACCCGTCTTCACGCCGTAACCCACCGCATGGCCAACAATTTCATGACAATCACGGAAGGGTAAACCTTTGCCCACTAAATAGTCGGCTAAGTCAGTGGCGGTCGAGAAACCACGCAGTGCAGCTTCGCGCATCATTTCTTGTTTGGGCACAATGGCTGGCACCATATCGGCAAAAGCGCGCAGACTGTCGCGTAAGGTATCCGCTGCATCAAACAGTGGCTCTTTATCTTCTTGGTTATCTTTGTTGTACGCCAATGGCTGGCCTTTCATCAAAGTTAACAAGCCCATTAAGGCACCAAAGACTCGGCCACTTTTACCGCGCACCAGCTCTGGCACATCAGGGTTTTTCTTTTGCGGCATAATCGAGCTGCCGGTACAGAAGCGATCTGGCAGATCAATAAACTGAAATTGCGCCGAAGTCCATAACACCAACTCTTCCGAGAAACGTGACAAGTGCATCATGGCGATGCTGGCTGCAGCACAAAACTCAATGGCAAAGTCACGATCGGAAACGCCATCCAGTGAGTTACCAGAAACCGCTTCAAAGCCCAGCAATTCACAGGTCAGTTCACGATCAATTGGATAAGTGGTACCGGCTAAGGCTGCGCTACCCAGCGGCATACGGTTGGTACGCTTGCGGCAATCCACTAAACGCTCGTAGTCACGCGAGAGCATTTCAAACCAAGCCAGCATATGGTGACCGAAAGTCACTGGCTGCGCGGTTTGCAGGTGGGTAAAGCCCGGCATAATGGTGTCAGCATAGTTGTCAGCCAAACCCAATAAGCCTTGCTGCAAACGCGTCAACTCAGCCAAAATCACATCGGTTTCGTCACGTAACCATAAACGAATATCGGTAGCGACTTGGTCATTACGGCTGCGGCCAGTGTGCAGTTTTTTGCCCACGATACCGACCTGCTCAGTCAGGCGCGCTTCGATGTTCATATGCACATCTTCGAGCTCAGTACTCCAGACGAACTGACCGTTTTCGATTTCTTTTTCAATCGACTGCAAACCAGCAATCACGGTATCGCGCTCATCGTTGGTTAACACACCCACTTTCGCCAACATAGTGGCGTGGGCAATCGAGCCCATAATGTCGTGACGATAGAGGCGTTGGTCAAAATCCACTGACGCGGTAAAACGCGCAACAAATGCATCCACCGGCTCACTGAAACGGCCGCCCCACGACTGATTGGTTTTCTCGTTGCTCATTAAAATCTGCTCAGCTCAACAATAAAAGATATGCACATAATAACAGGATGACAGGCGCTTATGCCGCCCTGTGTTTAATTATCTATGCCGTGCTGTTTTAGCCAGCTTAAGAGCTGTTCTAGGGGCAAAGCACCACTCTTACGATCAATTTCTTTTCCGTTACGAAATAGAATCAAACTTGGAATCGAGCGCACGCCCAACTCACCCGACAACGCTGGATGCGCTTCGCTATCAAGCTTGCCAAAGCGACACTGAGTACTGAGTTTAGCTGCCGCTTCACTAAAGGTGGGTGCAAACTGACGGCACGGTCCACACCAACTCGCCCACACATCCACCAGTAGCGGTACATCACCTTTGCGTTGCTTGCTAAAAGTGGCCGTATCCAAATCAAACGCAGCGCTAGTAAAAATAGGCTGCTTGCACGAGCCGCATTGTGGCTGCTCACTGCGCTTAGCATTGGGAATGCGGTTTAACGTGGCGCAATGTGCGCAAGGAACAATAATTAAATCAGTCATGCTCATACCCTCTTGATTCAAGATGCTAATACTTTACCTAATTACCAAGTGTATAGCCCAGTCTTCTATGTAAATGATTTGCCGACTGCTGTTTGCTCAACTACAACGTAAGTCATACATAGGATAAAACCTACTGCATGGAGGCTCCAGATTGATGCAGGCACAACGCGCCTTTACCTTAATTGAAATGTTTATTGTGCTGGCCCTATTAAGCATTCTAGGACAGATCGCCGTACCTGCATTGCAGGATTTTCTAGAGCGCAATCAACAACAAGCGCTCTATGAGCAAATCACTCGCGCAGTCTATAACGCTCGCTTGCATGCCGTGACGCACCGCATAGCGGTAGAACTATGCGGCAGCAGTGATGGTGCGACCTGTGACAACAAGTGGTCGCATGGCTGGCTACTGCGCGAGAGCAAGCAAACGCATCCCGTGGCAGTGACACAACTCAATAGTCAGCACGCGCGCTTACATTGGGATGGTTTTAGGCCAAGTATTCGCTTCAATAGCAATGGTATCAGCCCAGTGGGCAATGGCCGTTTTTACAGTTGCTATAAACACAGCATCCAATGGCAGCTAGTTCTGAATCGCCAAGGCCGTTTGCGTACGACTAACGCTACAGAAAACAACGCACAAGCGCACCGCTGCAGCTGATGTATTCTCAACAACACTTGCCGTGCAGCCTGACAACAGGTAACACTGCGGCTATGACTAGATTAATTGACATCCTCACCGCCCTAAAGAGACGGTGATTCCTACAGCTAGACGGCCATGCCCGACCGCGAGAATGTTCTTTGCCGCATTAACATCGCGGTCATCGTGCGTTACACCACACGCACTGCAAGTCCATTCTCTTATTCCAAGCCCCGCGATACCTCTCGGCCTGCTGTCGGGCAAAGCGCCACAACAGCTACAGGTTTGGGTGGTGTATGCCTCGTTAACTTCCTTAAAAACAATGCCTGCGTGAGCGCATTTATAGTCCAGCATTGTTTTTAACTGCCCCCAGCCAGCATCTAATACTGACTTGGCCATCTTGGTTTTAACGAGTTTTAAACTACTGACATTACCCACATAGATTTCACCGCAGCGGTTGACCAGTGTGCGGCTGAACTTGTGCAATGCGTCTTTTCTACGGTTAGCGATTTTAGCGTGAATGGTTTTGACTTGGGTTTTGTTCCTAGCCCGTTGTGCTATAGCTAGTTTTTCCTCAAGCCCACGGTAGAAGCGGCCAGCTTCTAACTTTGTACCGTCCGAGCAGGTGGCGGTATCGGTCAACCCAAGGTCAATGCCGATACGCTCTTGACCTTTGGTTGGCTCGACCTCGACATCCACCACCACATTGAAGTACCAGCGGCCGCGGGCATCTTCATTGAAACTGGCTGAGCGAAATTTGTATTGGCTCAAGCCGTAGCTGTCCCACACTTTAAAGTAGTGGCCGTTGTGATAGACCTGCCCATTTTTCCATTGCGCTGCACCTGTATTAACAGGTATCCAGCCCAATGAGCGCCTAACACCACCTGATCTACGCCAATTCAATCGAGCTTTTTTGAACTGCTTGCGGCGCGTAACATATTCAGCAGCAATGCACTGCAAGGTCTGGCTATGCAAGCCCAACTCTTTACCAGCGCCTTTTGTGTAAGGGTGCATATCATAAGCAGACAAAAACACGCCACGCTCTTTAATAGAGCGCTGGCTTAGCTCGTTCACATAGTTCCAAGCGAAATTAACACTCTTAGCCATGCTGTTGAGCAGGGCGCAGTGCCTGTCTCGCACTCGAACTTTTAATGTTTTGGTCTGCTTATTCATACTGTATATAATACCAGTGCTACGCATTAAACCCAAGGGGAAGCTGCGCTTCCCGCGCTATCCATCCCCGCGCTAAAAGTACGGGATCTTTCGCGCAAAACCGATAAAGGCGTCAACCGTACTCAGGACTTTTTTGTCCCTGAACTGTGTCGCACAGAGGCTTTGCTGGTGCTGATTATCTTGGCCCAGTTACTGGTCTGTGTACTGGTGTTGGCTGAACCTATTAGCACGCAGTTCGACTGGATACGCTTAGCTTTAACCTCATTGTTTGTGCAGTGCAGTGTTGGATTTATCTGACTTATTTCGTGCCAGCTTAGCCAACCCCAACACCCTATCGACTTGGCATGCTGAGCTGGCCATCGCAAAACGTTACTTATCTATTGAACAATACCGCCTCGGCACACGTCTACATACACAGTGGCATATTGACGGCGTTCCCGATGATTTGCCTATGCCACATTTAACCTTGCAACCCTTACTAGAAAATGCTGTTATTTATGGCATTCAGCCCAGTATTCAAGGGGGTAGTATTGAGGTGACCGCAGCTTATATAAAAGGTGTATTCACTTTACAGGTCAGCAATCCATTTATGTTTAATGTAGCCCCAAGCAATCCGCTGGGTACTCGCTTAGCACTGAACAATATTGAAGCGCGCCTTAAAGTTTTATTTGGCTCAACGGCGCGTCTGGCAACACAACAACAATTAGGTCGTTACACCACATGTCTGAGCTATACCTGCTCCAGACCCTCAGCAGAGGCGCCCAACCTAGATGAAGATCTTAATCGCTGATGATGAGCCTTTAGCTCGCGAACGTTTAATTCGACTGCTTAAAAAAATACCGCACAGTGAGATTCTTGAACCCTGTGCAGAAAACGGCCAACAGGCCCTTGAGCGCGTTGCGCAATACAAGCCTGATATTTTATTGCTGGATATCGGCATGCCTGGCTTAAACGGCCTGCAAGTTGCAGCCAAACTCTGCGAGCAACCCGATGCTCCAGCGGTTATTTTTTGTACCGCGCATGATGAGCATGCCCTGCAAGCCTTTGCAGTCAGTGCTATTGGCTACTTGGTGAAACCGGTACGCCTTGAGCAACTGCAAGCCGCTTTGGCTAAAGCCCAGCGTTTAAACCCTCTGCAACTGGCGACCTTATCTCGTGCGCCAAGCCCTGTTGCTGCACGAACCTACCTCAGTGCCCGCAGCCATAAAGGTATTGAACTGATTCTCATCGAGGACATCATTCATTGCATGGCTGATAATAAATATGTGACCGTGCGCCATAACAACGGCGAAACTTTAATTGATGAATCACTTAAATCATTAGAGGATGAGTTTACTGAGCACTTTGTGCGCATTCACCGAAATGCCTTAGTGAGCCGCAGCCATATTGAACGTTTGCAACGTAACCCCATTGGGCATCACGAACTCTACTTACGCGATGTCAGCGAACCTTTAACCGTCAGTCGCAGGCATGTTGCAGGACTGCGCAAACTGATGGAAACCCTGTAGTTGCAACCCATACTTGCTACTAAGCATGAGGCAAGGTAACGCTGCGCCTGTTATCATCGATATAATCTACACCCTCAATTTTGGACCTAAATTATGTCTTTGCGTGAACAACCGGTAACCGAACTGCGTATCGCCACCCGTAAAAGTGCTCTAGCAATGTGGCAAGCAGAGTTTGTAAAAGCTGAGCTTGAAGCTGCACACCCTAACCTATCGGTCACTTTAGTACCGATGGTCAGCCGTGGTGATCAGCTACTGGATTCACCACTTGCTAAGATCGGTGGCAAAGGTTTGTTTGTAAAAGAGTTACAAGCAGCGCTGATGTCAAAAACAGCCGATATCGCTGTGCACTCAATGAAAGATGTGCCGATGGAGTTCCCAGAAGGCTTAGGCTTGTACTGCATTTGCGAGCGTGAAGATCCACGTGACGCTTTTGTATCTAACACCTACGCTAACCTAGCCGAACTGCCATTAGGCAGCATTGTGGGCACTTCAAGCCTACGTCGCCAAGCGCAAATTCTTGCGCAACGTCCCGACTTAGTGGTGAACTTTTTACGCGGCAACGTGAATACCCGTTTAGCTAAGCTGGATGCTGGTGAATACGACGCTATTATTCTTGCCGCGGCAGGCCTATTGCGCTTAGGCTTTGCGGACCGTATTCGCAGTAGCCTTGATGTCAGCACTAATCTGCCCTCTGGCGGTCAAGGTGCAGTGGGCATTGAGTGCCGCAGCGATGACACCGCCATTCATGAACTGCTTAAGCCATTGCACCACATTGATACCACCTACCGCGTCACCGCGGAACGCGCACTCAATAAGCACCTCAATGGTGGCTGCCAAGTACCGATTGCTTGCTATGCAGTGCTAGAAGGCGATGAATTATGGTTACGTGGTTTTGTCGGTCAGCCCGATGCATCTGTGCTGCTCTATGCAGAAAAACGCGCACCTAAAGAACAGGCCGAAGCTCTGGGCATTGCCGTGGCTGAAGATCTACTAGCACAAGGTGCCGGTGATATTCTGGCAGTACTTTACGCTCAAGAGACGCCATTAACGTGAAGCAGTGGCGTGTGCTGATCACTCGGCCCACAGCAGATAGCGCCGCTCTAGCTGCGCTATTAGCCGAACACCATATCTATAGCAGCAGCTTGCCACTGCTGGAAATTCAAGCATTGCCAGAAACACCTGCGCAACGCTCGCTGATACTCAACCTTGATCAATACTGCGCGGTGATTGTCGTCAGCAAGCCGGCAGCACTTTTAGGTATTGAGCGCGTTGATCAGTACTGGCCGCAGCCTCTGCTAGAACAGCAATGGTTTAGCGTAGGTGCCGGTACGGGCCGTATTTTGGCAGACTATGGTTTCTCCACCAGTTGGCCTGCACAAGGCGATGATAGCGAAGCCTTATTAGCTCACCCACAATTTTTACAAACCATTCAACAAGACGATGCGCGTGTATTAATTATGCGTGCAGATGTGGGGCGTGATTTCTTATCTGAGCAATTACAACAACGCGGTGTCAAAGTCGACTTTTTACCGCTGTATTGCCGACGCTTACCGGTTTATCCTAGTGGTACATTGACCCAACAGATTCAACAAGAACACCTCAATGGCCTTGTCGTCAGTAGCGAGCAAGGTTTACGTCACTTAATTGAACTTGCTGGAGAAGCCTGGCCGCAACTGGCTTCTTTGGCCTTATTTGTACCCAGCCCTCGTGTTGCACAGATCGCGCGCGAGCTTGGTGCTCAGCATGTTATTGACTGTAAAGGCGCGAGCAATCAGGCTGTATTAGACGCTCTGAACGCACATGCAGCACCTCCAGCATAAGGATTGAATCATGAGCCAAGCTTCAGATAAGCCGGACGCAAAAGCCGACTCAGTAGAGAATAAAAACACTGCAGCCACAAGTACGCCTGCAGCACAGCCGACAACACCCAGTCAGGCTCAAGCCAAATCGTCTTCAGGTAAAGGGCTGGCTGTGCTGGCCTTATTATTTGGCTTAGGCGGCCTCGGCGCCGGCGTGTGGAGTGTGCTGCAAATCCAAGCTGCAGGAGATTCGTCAGCCCAGCAACAACAGCAGCTATCAAGCATGCTAGCCAGTACGCAAGCAGTGAACGAACGCGAACAACAATTGCGCGCGCAAATCGAAAAAATGCCCTCTGCCACCCAACTGCAGCAAGGCCGTGAGCTCTTAGCCAGCGTGCAAGCTGAACAACAGTTGCTGTCGCAGCGTCTAGAAACCATCTTAGGTGCCAGCCGCCAAGACTGGCGTTTAGCTGAAGCTGAGCATTTGTTACGCATGGCCAGCCTACGCTTAAGTGCATTACACGACACCCATAGCGCAAGCTTTTTACTGCAAGCTGCTGACCATATTTTAATGGAGCAAAACGATCCTGCAGCTTTTGCCGCACGTGAACAACTGGCGCGCAGTATCACAGCTTTGCGCAGCAGTGGCTCATTGGATCGCACCGGTCTATTTGTAAAACTGGGCGCACTCTATCAACAAGCCAATCAGCTGACCGCTCTCGCCCCAGGCTTTACTGCAGGCAAAGCAGCGGCTACAGCCAGCCCAAGCCGCTGGGAAGCGTGGTGGGATAATATTTCACGTTATGTCCGCATCGACTTTAATGCCAGCGAGCAAGTACAACCCCTGCTCGCTGGACAAAGCCTCACTCAGGTACGCCTTGCGATTGGTCTAGCTTTAGAGCAAGCACAGTGGGCCGCTCTTAACGGCGCCGAAGAAGTGTATCAACAAGCCTTACAGCAAGCAGTGGATATTCTTGATGCACACTTCAGTGCTAAAGACCCTAATGTTGCGGGTTTAAGAACACAAATCAGCGAACTGCACGAGCAAAAAGTCCGCCAGGAATTGCCTGATTTAACTGCTGCATTGACCACCTTGCAGGCTTATATTAATAAACGCTCAGCGCCCCAAGAGTCTGATAACGAGGAGTCCAACTGATTATGAAACGGACTTATCTTATTTTACTGGCAGTTGTACTCTGTGCCGCAGCCTTGGGTATGTTTATCGTTGAACATACCGGCTATGTGCTGATCTCGTGGAAGACATTTCGTTACGAATCTAGCTTATGGATGTTTCTTGCTGTACTTGCAGCCGCTCTAGCGGTTCTTTACGGCTTGCGCACCTTGATTAAAATGACGCTAGTCTCCACCGGCTTAGTCAACCCTTGGTCACGTCGCAACCAAAGCCGCCGCTACCGTTTAGCGGCTGAACAAGGCATTTTAGATTTAGCCCAAGGCCACTGGAAAAACGCCTTACGTCATCTACGCCGTGCCGCAGAAGGCGCAGAAAAGCCTTTAGTTTATTTTTTAGGCGCTGCCAATGCCGCTGAAAAGCTAGGTTATAGCGAAGAAGCCGACGCTCTACTAGAGCAAGCTTTAATCAAACAACCCAGCGCTGAAGTCGCTATTGCACTGACGCATGCTGATTTACAACTGCAACGTGCCGATGACCGTGGTGCCCAAGAAACACTGCAAGCTATGCATGACTTACACCCCCAGCATTCCGAGGTGTTATTACGTTTACAGGCCTTATTGCGCCAGCGCCAAGACTGGTCAGCATTGATTGGTTTACTGCCAGCCTTACGCAAATGCAAACGTTTTACTGCTGAGCAACTGCAAGACATTGAGTATCAAGCGTGGTCAGGTCGCCTCACAGCTATTTGCACACAGAAACAAGACCCGCAAACAGCACTAAAAACACTGGACACCGCATGGCAAGAACTGTCGGGAAAATTGCGCAATGACCCACAGTTGGTCGCTGCCTATGCTGCTGAATTATTACGTCTCAATGCGCATGAGCAAGCTGAGTCATTGCTGCGTCATACACTGAAAAACAACCTCGATGATGGCTTGCTTGATTTGTATGGTCGCGCGCAAGCACAAGACCCCGCACGTCAATTACAGTTAGCAGAGAGCTGGCTTAAACAAGCACCCAATAACGCCATACTATTGCGCGCTTTAGGCCGTTTAAGCTTGCGCAATCAACTGTGGGGCAAAGCTCGCGACTACTTTGAAAGCAGTCTGCGTCAGCAGCGTTTAGCGCATACCTGTGCCGAATTAGCGCGCTTACTCAATCACCTTGGTGATACCAAGCGCAGTAACGAGCTGTTCGCAGAAAGTTTTCAATTACTCGAACAAGCATTGCCTGCATTGCCACAACCTGCACTGCATAACGCCTAAGTATTGCCCTAGGCGCAGTTGCCTGCGGGCTATCAGAACTTTACTGATAGCCCGCAGAACAATCACCAAATTTATTATGCTCACACAACTTAATGCTTTCGAGGATGATCTATGCAATTACCTGCAACTCGCACGTTGTTTCTCTGGGCGTTTTTAGCCTGTTTAGGTCTGATCGCGATTGCACTGTACTTAGAGCATATTGTCGGATTAGAGCCGTGTCCGCTATGCCACGTGCAACGCTTTGCTGTAGCGCTCTTTGGCGTACTCTGCCTATTGGCTACTGTGCATAACCCTAGGCGGCTCGGCCAAGGTATCTATGCCGTACTGACTATGCTTGTTGCTGGACTGGGTCTGGCCGCTGCAGGTCGACAAATCTGGCTGCAAGGCTTGCCCGAGGATCAACTGCCCTCATGTCTGCCACCGCTGGAATTTATGCTGGAAGCTTTTCCGTTGCAAGAGATTGTGCTGAAGATGCTACATGGCACCGCAGACTGTGCCGCAGTGGATTGGACCTTGTTGGGTTTAAATATTGCGCAACTCAATAGCATCAGCTTTAGCGCCATGCTGCTGTTTAGCCTATTTGTGCTGCTGCGTAAACACTCAGGCAGCAAACCGAGTGTGCAACACCCATAACCACAGCACTGCAGGGTTTAAACCACCCTGCAGTACCTGTTGCGCCTTACTCTTTAAGCGGCACTAAGCGCGGGGCAATCATGTTTTCTGGACGCAAAATATCGGCCAGTAACTCATCATCGACCAGCTGCTCTTCACGCACCAATTCCAACACCCCACGACCACTTTCTAAAGCAAGCTTAGCAATACGAGTGGCATTGTCATAACCGATGTACGGATTCAGTGCAGTAATTAAACCAATGGAATGCTCCATCAGAGTGCGGCAACGCTCTTCGTTGGCAGTGATACCTTCAACACAATGCTCACGTAACATATCCATAGCGCGACGCAGCAAACGAATCGAATCAAACATCTTCCACGCAATCAATGGCTCCATCACGTTGAGCTGCAGCTGCCCTGCTTCTGCGGCTAATGTCAGTGATAAATCATTACCAATCACTTCATAAGCGACTTGGCTGACCGCTTCAGGGATCACTGGATTGACCTTGCCTGGCATAATCGAACTGCCGGGCTGACGCGCTGGCAAGTTGATTTCATTGATACCTGTGCGTGGACCACTGGACAATAAACGCAAGTCATTACAGATTTTCGATAGCTTGACTGCGGTACGCTTGAGCATGCCGGAGAACAGCACAAAGGAGCCCATATCTGAAGTGGCTTCAATCAAATCAGGCGCAGCTTTAATTGGGTAACCACAAATCGCCGCCAAGCGCTCTACCGCAATACCTTGGTAACGTGGGTCAGCATTGATACCGGTACCAATAGCTGTACCGCCCAAGTTCACCGGAGCGAACAAGTCGTTGGACAATAAACGTAAACGATTTAAGTCTTCATTTAAGTTGGCAGCAAAGGCTTTAAACTCTTGGCCCAAGGTCATAGGTACCGCATCTTGTAACTGCGTGCGACCCATTTTCAGCACATGAGAAAACTCATCACCCTTCGCTGCAAATGCAGCAATCAAACCTTCGAGGCTGGCCAATAAATCATTTTGACCTAAGAGCAAACCCACGCGAATGGCAGTTGGGTAAGCATCGTTGGTGGATTGCGCCATATTGACGTCATTGTTAGGGTGCAAAAAGCTGTACTCGCCTTTTTCTTTACCCATGGCTTCCAGAGCTAAGTTCGCAATCACTTCGTTGGCGTTCATATTGGTCGAAGTACCCGCGCCACCTTGGATCATATCGACAATAAACTGATCATGATGCTGACCGGCAACCAACTGCGCACAGGCCGTGCTAATCGCCTGATGCTTAGCGTCACTCAGGTAGCCCAACTCATGGTTAGCATCAGCCGCAGCCTGCTTAACCATCGCTAAAGCTTTAACGAAATTCGGGTAATGCGACAGCGGCACACCTGACAAATGAAAGTTATGCATGGCTCGTAACGTTTGGATGCCGTAATAAGCATCCTTGGGCACCGGCAAAGAGCCTAATAAATCATGTTCAGAACGAAACGCTGTTGCTGTCATAGCTCACCCACCCCTTTAATTAAATTATCGTAAATAATTGGCTATACAAATTTTAGGCTTTCCACACCGCTAAGGCGAACCTTATATGCCACCACGATGTGACTCAACACACACAACAAGCTGTGGATAACTCTGTGAATAGTCTGTGCAGTATTTTTTATATTGGCATCATTCATTCGACGTATACTGCAGCATACTGATTTAACGCGAAATTACACACTAAGTTAGCTGTAAATATCTTGATGCGCACAATCAGCCATTGTGGATAACTGTGCGCATGCAACGAGTATTAAGCGCTAGGCTTTTCTTCTTCGCCTTCTTCTTCATCGTCATCTAAATCGGCAATACTACGCAAACGTGCAACCACTTGCGCATTGATCGAGCCTTCTGGGAATTCATTATCCGCATCGGCACAGCCCGCCTCAACACCGCTAAGCAAGCACAAAGCCTGATCGACATGACTGACGGCATAGACATGGAACTGCCCATCACGCACGGCGCTGACTACGGCTTCATCGAGCAGTAAATTAACCATATTTGAGCGCGGGATAATAACACCTTGCTCACCGGTCAAGCCACGCGCCTGGCATAAGCGGAAAAACCCTTCAATCTTCTCATTGACGCCACCCACCGCTTGCACTTCGCCAAACTGGTTAATCGAGCCAGTAATGGCAAATGATTGCTTGAGTGGTATGCGTGATAGCGCAGAAATCAACGCACAGACTTCACCCAGCGAAGCACTATCCCCATCCACGTAACCATAGGATTGCTCTAAGGCAATGCTCGCGGAAATAGCCAAGGGAAACTCTTGCGCATAACGACTGCCTAAATAACCAGTCAGAATCATCACGCCTTTAGAGTGGATAGACTGCCCCAAACTCACTTCACGCTCGATATCAACAATACCGCTGTTGCCGGGATACACCGAAGCAGAAATACGCGCTGGCACACCAAAGGTAGTGTCACCAACCGCCAAGACGGTTAAGCCATTGCACTTACCCACCGCGGCATCTTGGGTATCAATCAAGATAACGCCTGACAGCATATCATCCATAATCCGCGTCGATACACGTCCCGTGCGCGTGACGCGAGCAGCAATGGCTGCAGCAATATGTTCAGCCTCAGTCACGACAGCACCGCTGCAGTCTCGTAAAAAATCAGCTTCACTGACCACCTGAAACAAATCGGCTAAACCAGCGGAAATACGCTCCTGGTGTTCAGCCATTCGCGCACTGTAAAGAGCTAATGCGCGCACGGCATCAGCAGTCAAAGGCGCCATCTCTTCTTCAGCGGTCCGCGTGCGCAGCAGCTGAGCAAACTCAGTTAAGGTTGCATCAGTCAGCGGGATATCTTCATCAAAGTCGACCAACATGCGAAACATTTCCTGAAAATCAGGATCAACATCTTGCAGTGCGTAATACAATTCGCGCGAGCCAATCACCACCACTTTCAGCTGCAAGGGAATATCCTGTGGCAGCAAGGTCGCTGCTGCCACACGACCCAACTCCACCAAAGGTGATTCCATCTTGAGCTGACGTGAATGCAAAGCACGCTTGAGTGCTTCCCAGACAAAGGGCTCAGGCAGTAGCTTTTCCGCCTCTAAAATCAAATAGCCGCCATTGGCACGATGCAGAGCCCCTGAGCGCAACTGGCGATAACTGGTATAGAGCGCACCTTGGTCGGTGCTGTATTCGATGCGACCAAATAAATTATCGTAGGTGGGATGTGATTCAAACACCACCGGTGCACCTTCATCGGGTGTATGGCCGACTATTAAGTTAGGGCTGTACTGCTCTTCAAGTAATTTACGCGCTATCGCATCGCTGTGTTCTTCATCCACTAATTGTTCAACGACAGTTTTTAGCAGATTGGCCTGCATATCTTTTAAGTAGGCCACGACGCATGGATGCTCAGCGTACTTTTGCATCAAAGGCGTAAGTAATGGCTCTAACGCTGAAGCAATGGTTTCTTCGTTGAGTTGACGCAGCTGATTACTTGATTCGCGCTTCCATAACGGCAGGCTTGAGAGCTCTTTATTGAGTTGTTCTTCAAGCACCACGATATCGGCGTGGAATTTTTCGCGCTCGGCTTCTGGGCGCTGGGCAAATTCCGCTTCATCAAGGGCCTTACCTTCAAACATGGGGGTAAAGGCAATATTAACGCTATCGCGATACAGGGCAATATTTTTCTCAAGCGCGAGTTTTTCCACAATATCCAGGGCTTTGTCATAGCGGCGATTAAAGCAGCGATCAATCGCGCTTTTTTTCTGCTGCCAAGCTGGCGTTTCAAAAACAGCTGGAAAAGTAGCTAATAAATTATCAATCAGAGTGCTGATATCAGCACAAAAACGACTGCCCTCACCGGCGGGCAATTGCACAGCATGTGGCTCACGCATCTCATTAAAATGATTAACATAGAGCCAGTCTGAGGGCGTGGGGCGCTGTTTAGCCTGCTCTTGCAAATAGCGTTTGGTGTAAGAAAAGCGTCCCGTGCCAGATTCGCCCATGACAAACACGTTATACCCAGGGCGTTGCATGGAGATGCCAAACTGCAAGGCTTGTACCGCGCGAGCTTGTCCGAGCACACCCTCTAAGGGCTGTAAATCTGCGGTGGTGTTGAAGTTAAATTGGCCGTTAAAAGCACGTGTCAGTTGTTCGGGCAATAAGCGCTGTGCATTGACAGTAGAGTGAGGCATTCGAATTCCTTGCAGCTAGCGGCCACGCCGCGAAGTGAACGTGGCATTTTCGCCTTGCTTGATCGTTGTGGCAAGGAAGAAGTGTCAAGAAGCGGGTTTATGGGTGAATTATGCCCAAGACTGCATGTTATGCCGCGCTACAATCATTGAGCAGCTCAGTGGTGTAAAAGCATCTCAGCCATAATCACCACCACTGAGCAGTCCAGCCGCAGTACGGCTTAATTTAATCTGCGCAGTTAATGCACAGCGCCGCTGCAGGTAAAGCTGCAAGGCGTTCTGGGTTAATCATTTCGCCGCACTGGGTGCATTCACCGTAAGTATCGTTATTTAAACGCTCAATGGCCTGTTGCACTTGCTTAATGCTAGCACGAGCATCAGCGAGCAAGCCTTGTAGCACCATATCGTTTTGGCGCTCGGTGGCTTGCTCAGAAAAACTTTGCGCATGTTCGCGAGATAAATCGCGCTCAATGGCTGCCGCACGCACATTGTATTCATGTGCAAGCGCGTTCAGACGGGTACGTACTTCTGCTGTGATCATAATGACCTCTTATTATAGTAATTAAGCATCATAGGCTGATGCCTGCTGTGCTCAGTGTAGAACAAGACACAGCAACAGCTACTGATATCAGTCAATCCGTGAGCGAGTCAAGTTTCACCCACAAAAAATGCCCTAGGATGACTCCATAGGGCATTTTTACTGTCGCTGATTGAGTCTGGTTAGGACGTAATTTATACGATTCCTTGCGCCAGCATCGCATCAGCTACTTTTACAAAGCCAGCGATATTCGCACCTTTGACGTAGTTAACACGGCCGTTTTCCGTGCCGTAGTTCACACAAGCAGCATGGATATGTTGCATGATATTGTGCAGCTTGGCGTCAACCTCACCATCAGTCCACAGCAAGCGCATCGCGTTTTGCGTCATTTCCAGACCACTAACCGCAACACCACCGGCGTTGGATGCTTTACCTGGCGCGTATAAAATACCTTGCTCAATAAACAAATCGACTGCATCCAAGGTGGAAGGCATATTCGCGCCTTCAGCCACACAGATGCAGCCATTTTTGATGAGCATGCGTGCATCTTCAATGTGCAATTCATTCTGCGTTGCGCACGGCAGAGCGATATCGCATTCTAAACCCCAAGGGCGCTGATCGGCTAAGAACTGCAGGCCAAAATGTTCAGCCATTTCTTCAATACGGCCACGACGTACGTTTTTCAGATCCATCAGGTAATGCCAGTGTTCGCTGTCCATACCTTCATGGAAATAAATCGTACCGCCTGAATCAGACAAAGAAATCACCTTACCACCCAGCTCAATCACTTTTTGCGCGGCATATTGCGCGACGTTACCTGAGCCAGAAATAGCAATACGCTGACCTTCAATGCGACGTTTAACGCTTTTGAGCATCTCTTCAGCAAAGTAGACACAGCCGTAACCCGTCGCTTCCGGACGAATTAAGCTACCACCGTAAGTCATACCTTTACCGGTAAACACCGAAGTAAACTCATTGGCCAGACGCTTATACTGACCAAACATATAGCCCACTTCACGCGCACCGACACCAATATCACCAGCCGGCACATCAAGGTGCTGCCCCACATGGCGGAATAACTCACTCATAAAGGACTGACAAAAACGCATGACTTCATTATCAGACTTACCCTTAGGGTCAAAATCTGAGCCACCCTTACCACCACCAAGCGGCAGTGACGTGAGGGAGTTTTTAAACACTTGCTCAAAAGCTAAGAACTTTAAAACACCCAAGTTAACCGATGGGTGGAAGCGTATACCCCCTTTATAAGGGCCAATTGCGCTATTCATTTGAATACGGTAACCACGATTGACATGGACCTTACCGGCATCATCAACCCAAGGTACGCGGAACAAAATCACGCGCTCGGGCTCGACCATGCGCTCAATAATGCCCGCTTGCATATAACGCGGATTGGCTTCTAAAAAAGGCCATAAAGTACGCAGTACTTCTTCAACCGCCTGATGGAATTCTGGCTGATCAGGGTCACGCTGTTTGATATGCGCTAAAAACGCATTGAGAGTTTGGGACATAATAATAGGGCCTCGGCAAACCGCACAGGTACGGTCGTGGTTCAAAACTATCTGACTTTAGCAGTGCGATGGCACCTTGCGATAGAAAAAAATAAATAAATTTACACGATTATACCTTGCTAGCTCGCTCTAATCTGCTTACTAAGCTTAATTCCCTTGCTCACTTGCCTCTCAACTCTATAAAATAGACGTTATACTATAACCAAGTCGCCTTTTAGCAATGGAGTCACCCAATGCATTTTCGTTACACTCTCGCCCCTTTGGTCTTGGCACTGACCTGTTTTCCTGCCATTGCAGAAAAACACTATCACCCAGATCATAAACAACATACCGAGCAACACAGCCTAGATGCCCACGTACATGGTTTAGCCACCCTCAATATCGCCCTTGATGGTCAACAACTGGAACTGCAACTGGCAAGCCCCGCAATGAATATTGTTGGCTTTGAATACCAGCCCAGCTCGGTAGCCGATCACCACGCAGTGACTGAGGCCGAGCGCCAACTCAAAAATGTGCAAACACTATTTACTTTAACCAGCGCCGCACACTGCTCTTTAACCAGTATGACGCTGGAGCATGACTTAACTGCAGAGCATGAGCACGACGATGCAAATGAGCACCCTGATGACAGCGCACATCCGCATTCAGCCCAGCACACTACAGAACACCGGACTCAAGCTA
>DATERP010000004.1:0-7655 GCA_035271385.1 Thiopseudomonas sp.
AGAATTTCTTGTAAACGCTCAACCGCCACATAACGGGTGAGGGTTTCCGCAAAGGCGGTCAGGTTCCAATAGCCCATTGCCACTTGCTGATTAAAGGCATAGCGGCCACGGTTATCGGAGTGATTACAAATATGGTTGTGTTTAAAGTCATCCAAAAAGGCATAAGGACCAAAATCAAAGGTCAGCCCCAGAATCGACATATTATCGGTATTCATCACCCCATGACAAAAACCGTAGGCCTGCCACAGAGCAATGGTTTCAGCAGTGCGCTTCACCACTTCAGTCAACAGCGCAGCTAAAGGCTCATCGGCTATTAAGCACTCTGGATACAGATCATTGAGTACATGCTCATGCAAACGCTCCAGTTCACCATACTGCTTGTTGTAATAAAAGTACTCAAAGTGACCAAAGCGAATATGACTGGGCGATAAACGTAGCAACATCGCAGCGGTTTCACGCTGTTCACGCCAGACAATCGTTTCTGAATCAGTCACACATAAAGCACGTGACGTTGGAATGCCGAGCTTGTGCAAGTACTCACTGGCGAGAAACTCGCGAATGCTGCTGCGCAACACCGCGCGACCATCACCCGTTCTGGAAAATGGCGTTAAGCCCGCGCCTTTCAGATGCACATCCCAATGCTCGCCTGCAGTATTCAACACTTCGCCTAGCAGCAAACCGCGACCATCACCTAAGCGCGGGGTATAACCGCCAAACTGATGACCGGAATACACCATGGCGCGCGGCTCATGTTGCGGCCAATGCCAAGTGCCGCTGGCAAGTTGTAATAATAGTGGGTCATCGGCAGCGCTCGGTGGCAAATCCAGCAAAGCTAAAGCGTCAGTACTGCAAATCACCATCTTAGCCTGCTCAACTGCAGTGGGCTTAATGGGTGCGGAAAATACATTGCCTAAGTCAGCAAAGCGCGGATTAAACTTAAGGGTGTCTAGGCTGTTCATTGGATAGGCACTCCAGCAGCGTGCAGCATTTAAGCAGTCGGTGCTTGATTATCGGTCAAAGGTTGGTTTTGGCTCTGTACCAGTTGTTCTTGACCTTGATTATTTTTGATAAAGACATCCAACTGATTAAAGGCCATATCAATATGATTATCGCGAAATACCACCACTAAACTGCGCAGTACTTCATCAATTGAGGGGTTACGGTCACCCAACTCACGCACATAAAAGCGCAATTCATTATCAAAAGTATTGGCGCTAATCCCTAAAAACAGTACCACAGGTGCAGGATCACGCATCACTCTTGGGTTGTCCTGCATGGTTTTCATCATCAGGTCGCGCGCTACGTCCATATCAGTGTCATAGGCCACACCAATGCGCACAATCACCCGGGTCACCGTATCGGTGAGCGACCAGTTCACTAATTGATCAGTGACAAACACCTTGTTAGGCACAATAATTTCTTTACGGTCAAAGTCGGTAATAGTGGTGGCGCGAATGCGAATTCGACTGACCGTGCCCGATAAGTTACCGATAGTGACCACATCGCCAATACGCACTGGGCGCTCAAAAAGAATAATCAGACCTGAGACAAAGTTGGCAAAAATTTCTTGCAAACCAAAACCTAAACCCACTGACAATGCCGCCACGAGCCACTGCAATTTATCCCAACTGACGCCCAGTACCGATAAAGTCGAGACAAAACCTGTCGCCGATAGTGCATAAGATAATAGCGTGGTTGTGGCGTATGCACTGCCTTGCGCCAAGCGCATGCGCGACAAAAACAATACTTCTAACAAGCCAGGTAAGTTACGCGCCAAAGCAATGGTAATTAAAATAATAACTCCAGCATCCAGCACATCGCGCAAGCTAATAGGCGCGGCAGCACCGGCACTGCTCACGTATTCATACAGGGTGATATTGTCTAAATAAGTAAACAGAGACAATAAATCAGACCACACCCAATACAAACTAATAAAGAACACACCCAACAACATCAAGCGGGCTAGGCGTAAAGACTGTTCATTGATTTGCGAGATATCTAACAGCATATCGTCGGTGGCAACATCACCTTCCACGCCATCTTTAGGTTGATTCTGCTTGGCATCTTGCGCGCGCTGCCAGGCTAAACGACGGGCAGCTAAAGCTAAACCGCGCACCAATACCGCTTCAAGCAATATCCAAATCAGCATCAGCGAGAGAGTATCCAGCAAGCGAGCACTTAACTTGAGCGAGGTGTAGTAATAACCCGACACTAAAGCGGCGGCAAAAAACAACGGCTGCACGACAACCACAGCACCAATTAAACGACGGAAAAACGAGGTGCTTTCACTGCTATAACGATGGAACACTAAGCGGCCCATAATCCATGTCAACAGCAGCAGGCAGATCATTAGCAAGACAATGCCAATGACGTCATTACTCAGTGCGGCGGGCTGCGCTTGCGCCACAGTCACCACGGCGGTCAGCACTAATGTAGTTAAACCTAAAGCACGAATACGCGGCTGCAAAAACGCGACTTGAGCTCGCGGCCAACGAAAATGCATAATCGCCATACCGTTGGGCGCTAAAATCCGATAGGCGCAGTAAAACACTAACCACACCTGCGCCATGCTCAGTAAAGCCTGCCCCACCTCTAGATTATGGCCTAGGCCGTCCGCTTGAATCACCAGCCCAATACTGGCCAACACCAGCGCACCGGGCAAAGCCAAGAGTAAATTTAACCCAATGGCGCGTGGTGTATGCCACTGACTGTCATTACGAAAATGCCCGATATCAGCATGCAAACTGCGCAAAGCCTGCACGATGCGCGGACGCTGCCAGATCGCTAACAGCATCACCAGCAGCAAAGGAGCAAACCACAACACACGCTTAACCAGACTTTGCCAGACATGACTGACATCGCTTTTCCACAGCACAGTCGTTAACTGGTAATGCAAACGCTCAGGCGCGGCTTTGAGCCAGTCTAGGTCTAGAGGCTTATTACTGGGAATCCAAAACATCTGCTCATCGAGGGTTAAACGCAGTGCCGCTGTCATGCTTTGCAGTTGTTTTTGATTGAGCTGCAAGGTGATGGATTCGCTTAAAAAGGCATTCAGCTCACGGTTCACTCGATCTAATAACTCAGCCCGAGAACGCACCAACTCCAGCAAACTACTGCTTAAAGCTGTCCGCTCCTCACCTTCGGCCATATTGTTAAGTGCCGTTTGCACATACTCGTCAGGCCGACTGACGGTGTCACGCAACTGACGCAATTCAAACTGATATAAGCGTGTATCAGCAATTTGGTCGGCTAAAGTCCGATCAAAACTCACCTGTGGCAAGGCCTGCTTTTGCTGATAGAGAATTTTTGCCAATAACAAACTGCCCTGTAACACACTGATTTGTTCTTCCAGGGCTTGCTCAGTTTGCTGCACGCTATCTAACTGCTGACGCACCACTAAATTACGCTGGGTCAGCTGGTTACGACGCTCGGTGACAGTCAATAAATAATCCGACAGCTTTAGATTTAAGCTACTTTCGCGTAATAACAAGCTATCTGTACCGGCTTTACTCACTTCTAACGCCAGCTCAGCCACGGTTTTTTCAGAGTCGGCTTGGCGTTTTTGATTGAGCAAAGATTGCAATGCCAATACATCTTGTTCTTGCAGGCGTAGTTTAAGTTGTAAGAGATCGCTGCTGCTGCTGCCCAACTCTTGTAAGGCGCTATTACCGGCCAGCTCTGCACGGCGTAAATTGTTTTTACTTTCCAGCGCCAGCAATTCAGCTTGCAGCGCGTCTGTTTTTTCTCGAGTGAAGGCTTTACTGCCTTCTTTAGCGGTTTTGAGTAAGGCATTAATTTCTTGAATGCGCTGCTGATTGCTACTGATATCAGCTTGCGCGCGCTCAGGTCGTGTTTGTGCAGTAATAATCAGCGCATTGGCATCGCCCAGCTCTTTTTGTAAAGCGCGTAATTGCTGATTACGCTCAGAGATCAGGTGCTCTAGCTCACTCACTGAAGCTTGCGCTAAACGCTTACTCGGATCATCTTGCGGGGCAGCCAACAGTCGTTGTAAAGCAACTTGCATCTCGGCAATGTTCTTCGGCGCGTCAGCTAACTGTTCTTGTAATTCACGCTGCGCTTGCTCGGTACGCTCAGCTGTATCCAGCCATGCCAGCGTCTGCTCTATGGCTTGTTGCGCAGCTTGTTGTTCTGCTTCGGGTAATTTTCGGTTGGGTAAATCAGTCAGCGATTGACGCATATCCAACGCATTTAAGGCGGCATAACTGGGACTGGCCGAGAAGCCCGCAAGGCAAACGACCAATAGCAACAGCAGTCTATATTTCATATGCCCAAGCCTTCTTGTGAACAACACTCGCGTGCCCATACCGTTAATATTGCACTACTTTATAATGCGTTACGTGAGTTAAAAAAACGGCAACTCTAGACGCTTTCCTTCGGGGAATCGCACCCCAACCTTACTCACTTTATTACCTTCCATGACCGCCACAGCCCAAGTCAAACCTTGCCATTCAATATGGTCACCGAGGACGGCTTCACCACCCACGGCTTGGGTAATAAAATCTGCCAAGCTTAAGGTCGGGCTCAATTCGCCTAACTGCAGGCCATAGACATCAGCCACAGCGCCAAGTTGCGCATCACCCTCTAGCACAAAGTCACCAAAAAAGCGCATATCCAAACCACGCTGCGGTGCCTTGCTAAATAAGCGCCCCAAAGCTGGCAGGTTATCTTCATGACCAATCACACACAAAATATCATCGGCTTTTAAGCGTGTACTACCACTGGGGTGCAGCAGTTGATTCTTACGAAACAGCGCCGCAATACGAGTGCCTGCCGGCATTTTAAGTTCACGCAGTTGCGCATCAATACACCATTTTTGATTGCCTAAACTATAGACAAACAGCTCCCATTGGCTGGTGGGATGAATCTCCAGACCAACACGCGAAATAGGTACCGGCGCCGGTGGCAAATCAACTTTGGCTTTGCGTGCGGCCCACGACAAGGTGGAGCCTTGTAATAGTAACGACACCAAAACAATAAAGAAGGCAACGTTAAAAAACAGCTGTGCATTGGGTAAACCAGCCACCAACGGGAACACTGCTAAAATCACCGGCACCGCGCCGCGCAAACCAATCCAAGAAATAAATACCCGCTCACGCAGGTTAAAACCACGGAAAGGTAATAAACCTAAGAATACGGATAGCGGACGCGCAAAGAGAATCATCCACAGGGACAGCAACAAAGCAGGTACGGCAATAGGTAACAACTCATGTGGCGTGAGCAATAATCCTAACACCAAGAACATACCAATTTGGCTGAGCCATGCCAGCCCATCAAACATATGCAAGATGCCATGGCGGTTCCGGATTGGGCGATTACCCAACACCATACCGCACACATATACCGCTAAAATACCGCTACCACCCACTTCGCCAGAGAAGGCATAAATCATAATACTGCCACTCACCGCGAGCAGCGGATACAGGCCATCGGCAACGGTAATGCGATTAATGATTTGCAGCAGCAACCAACCACCACCCAAGCCCAGCACAGTACCCAGACCAAACTGACGGCCGAGACTGTAAAAGAAGTCCATACTGAAGTTGGTTTCACCCGCAACCAGCATGGCAATCAAGGTGACGGTGAGGAACATCGCCATCGGGTCATTACTGCCCGACTCAATTTCCAAGGTCGAGCCCACCCGTTCGTTCAGCGATTTACCATTGAGCAGGTTAAATACCGCAGCAGCATCAGTGGAGCCGACAATCGAGCCAATCAGCAAACCTTCGAGCAAGGTGAGGTTAAACAGCCATGCCGCCGCTAAACCGGTCAGGCCCGCGGTGAGTATCACACCAAAAGTGGCTAAAGACAGTGCCGGCCAGAGGGCGACACGGAAGGTGGCGACGCGGGTGCGCATACCACCATCGAGCAAAATGACTGCCAGCGCTAGATTACTGACCAGATAGGTGAGCGAGTAATCATTAAAGACAATACCACCCACACCATCGGTACCGGCCATCATGCCGACACCCATAAAAATAACTAAAATAGGGATGCCAACACGTGAAGAAACTGAGCTCACCAGAATACTGACAGCAACTAACAACCCACCAACAAAAAATATACTATTGGTTGCTACAGAATCCACAAGCCCATCTCCTTTGTAAAAACAACACGATACCGCATGATTATTAATTCTAACCTTTAGACACTCGTAAGTTTAAAACTTTCATGAAAACTTGCGGTGAATGCCTACTAAGACGCACATTTTGCTCTATTAGTAACAAAGCAGTGTCCGTTATGATCAGCTTTAGGTCTTTTTTTCAACTTATTTATTTTAGCCTTGCGAGGATTTCTATGCCCAGCGCATCCAGCACTACTGCTTGTCAGCATCTAGCCCAAGTATTTGCCAGCGATATTCCTTTAACTACTGCTATGGCAGTCGAGGTGCGTGATTGGCACGAGCAACGCTTAGAGTTGCAGATGCCTTTAGCAGAAAACACTAATCATCAAAATTCGATGTTTGGCGGCAGTTTGTACTGTGCCGGTGTTTTAGCCTGTTGGGGCTGGTTGCACTTGCGTTTGCTTGATGAAGGTATAAATACCACACATATCGTGGTTCAGGCAGGACAAATTGATTATCCGTTGCCGGTTTATGGCGATGCACCGGTGATCTGTGATGCGCCCGATGAGGCAACGTGGATGAAATTTTTCAAGATGTATCAACGCCATGGCAAAGCGCGGATCAGTTTAAGCAGCCGCATTTTGACCGCAGACGGTGAAGATGGCGCCATCTTTACTGGGCAGTTTGTGTTGCACAGTTAGGTTTTTATTGTGCTGGATTGATGGGTGTTAGATTGATTTTGAACGGTGCGTGGCGTACCTCGTGCTTGTGCAGCAGCAGATCAAACTCATAAGTAGGCACCTGCAAACAACACAGATGATTAACGAGTACTGCGCTGTTGCTGTGACGAGCGTAGCCATGGATGGCGCAGCGCCGGAGTTGAACCCCGGACGGGTTCATCGACGGAAAAACAGCAATAGCGCAGTACGACATGTATAAATATTTACAACCAACTCTGTACAGAAAACCGTTAAACTTAACCTTTATTTTTCAGGTATAAGCCGTGCAATCTGTAGACGTGATAATTATTGGTGCCGGTGCTGCCGGTTTAATGTGTGCTTTGACCGCCGCGCAACGTGGCCGCAAGGTCTTGGTACTCGATCACGCTAATAAAGCGGGGAAGAAAATTCTGATGTCCGGTGGTGGGCGTTGCAACTTCACCAATATGTACACCGAACCGGATAACTTTCTCTCTCATAATCCACATTTTTGTAAGTCGGCATTAGCGCGCTACACCCAATGGGACTTTATCGAAATGGTGCAGCGCCATCAGATTCCTTATCATGAGAAAAAGCTCGGCCAATTATTTTGCGATAATAAAGCCAACGATATTTTGCAGATGTTATTGGATGAGTGCGCAGATGCCGGTGCTACTATTCAACTCAACACCAGCATCGACAGTATTCAAGCCACCGACACCGGCTTTACCCTCAAAAGTAAACAGCAGACCTTTAAGTGCAAATCCTTAGTGATTGCCAGCGGTGCCCTATCGATTCCAACCTTAGGCGCGACCGGTTTTGGTTATCAAGTTGCTGAACAGTTTGGCCACAGCATTCTGCCCACCCGTGCAGGG
>DATERP010000005.1:0-4477 GCA_035271385.1 Thiopseudomonas sp.
ACTTCATAGCGCTCTTTGAGGCCACGCAAAATGGCAATGGTGTCTTCTTCAGACGGCTCATCGACCTGCACTTTCTGGAAACGACGCTCAAGGGCCGCATCTTTCTCAATATACTGACGGTACTCGTCTAAGGTTGTAGCACCGACACAGTGCAACTCACCCCGCGCCAAGGCAGGCTTGAGCATATTACCAGCATCCATCGCGCCTTCGCCTTTACCAGCGCCGACCATGGTGTGCAGTTCGTCAATAAACAAAATGATCTGGCCTTCTTGTTTGGCCACTTCATTGAGTAAGTTTGTCAGACGCTCTTCAAATTCACCGCGGTATTTAGCACCGGCAATCAAGGCGCCCATATCCAGCGATAACAGACGTTTACTTTTCAGCCCATCGGGCACTTCACCATTGATAATACGCTGCGCTAAACCTTCAGCGATGGCAGTTTTACCTACACCCGGCTCACCGATTAATACTGGGTTGTTTTTAGTACGGCGCTGCAGTACCTGAATCGTACGGCGGATTTCCTCGTCACGGCCAATCACTGGGTCAAGCTTGCCTTCTTCGGCGCGCTTGGTCAGATCCACCGTATATTTATCTAAGGCTTGACGTGATTGCTCAGCGTCTGGGTCATTAACACTGTCACCGCCACGCAAGTTGGTGATGGCATTTTCCAACGACTGACGACTGACACCCTGCGCCAACAAAATCTTACCTAGAACAGTATTGGCATCCATCGCGGCCAACAACACCAGCTCACTGGAAATATACTGGTCGCCTTTTTGCTGGGCCAAGCGATCAGCTTGATTGAGCAGGCGCGCTAAGTCTTGCGACATGCTCATATCGCCGGTGGGATTATTCAGTTTGGCCAGCTGATCTAAACCTTTGTTCAGCTCTTCGCGTAAGCCTTTAACATCAAAACCCACCTGCATCAGCAATGGACGAATCGCACCGCCTTGTTGGTCAAGTAGCGCAATGAATAAGTGCAGCGGCTCAATAGCGGTATGGTCTTGGCCAATGGCTAACGACTGCGCATCCGATAACGCTAACTGCAATTGACTGGTAAAACGATCAATACGCATTATGGTCTTCCTCATCTAAATGGTAACGAGCAAGTCAGCTTATCTTCGCCATCGCGCTCGTTTGAATACTTATAAGATGAGGCATATTTTCAGAAGTTCAAGGCCTGAGCATTGACTTGCAACAAATACTTTACTGTTTGGCTACATATCCCAAGTTATACCGACAAGCGCCCAGCGCGTAGCTTGGCACCGGATAAGCCATGCACTGACAAGGTCTGCTGATGGTGCATATGACAAATGGCAATCGCCAAAGCATCCGAGGCATCAATCTGTGGTTTCTTGGTCAGCTTGAGCAAATGCATGACCATCAACTGCACCTGCTCTTTGGCGGCACGGCCACTGCCTGCCACCGCTGATTTTACTTGGGTGGCGCTGTACTCTGAGACCGACAAACTGGCCTGCATCCCAGCAACAATCGCTGCACCACGCGCTTGGCCCAGCTTTAACGCTGAGTCCGCATTGCGCGCCATAAACACTTGCTCAATGCCCATGGTGGTCGGCTGGTAGGTTTGAATAATCTCACTCACCCCAGCAAACACCGCATTGAGACGCTCAGGCAGTTCACCGCTACCGGTACGAATACAGCCCGACGCCACATACTCACAACCACGCCCCGTATCACGGATAATTCCATAACCGGTGATGCGTGAGCCGGGATCAATGCCTAAAATAAATGTCATCTGGGCATCCTTTAATCAATCAATTGGCACTCGCTCATTTTACGAGCAAGCGCATGCACAAACATCTGTCGCAATAAAAAAACCTCTGGGCCTGCTCACACAAGCAACCAGAGGTTTATTGAGTCACACAGCTCACTCTAAACTTAGAGTTGCTCCATCACTTCATCTGGAATCTCAGCGTTGGAATAAACGTTTTGCACGTCATCCAAATCTTCCAAAATATCAATCAAGCGCATCACTTTTTCCGCACCCTCTAAATCCAACTCAACATTCAGGGTTGGAATCATCGTCACTTCAGCTTCTTCGGCAACAAAACCAGCCGCCTTTAAAGCTTCATTGACGCTGATAAAGTCAGCAAAGGTGGTCAATACCTCAACCGAGCCGTCATCGTTAATAATGATGTCATCGGCGCCCACTTCTAAAGCGGCATCCATCAAAGCTTCTTCGTCGACGCCTGGCGCGTAACAAATCTGGCCTTTGCGCTCAAACAAGTAAGCAACCGAACCATCAGTACCCAGATTACCGCCATACTTGTTAAAAGCATGACGAATTTCTGCAGCAGTACGGTTACGGTTGTCAGTCATGGCTTCCACAAATACAGCCACGCCATTAGGCGCATAACCCTCATACACCAACTCTTCTACGTTATCGCCATCATCCGCACCGACACCACGGGCAATCGCACGGTCGATGGTATCGCGAGTCATATTCGCACCCAGCGCTTTATCCACCGCCAGACGCAAACGCGGGTTATCCGCAGCAATACCACCGCCCTGCTTAGCAGCCACAGTTAACTCACGAATGAGCTTGGTAAAAATCTTGCCGCGCTTATTATCTTGACGCTCTTTGCGGTGCTTGATATTTGCCCACTTGGAATGACCCGCCATAACAACTCCCGTTTCTATATCTGTATTGGGGTAAGCGATGGTGCCCTGCGGCGCTGACTTGAGCGCAGCGACACCATCGTAATCTCGGTACTTTTACTCAGCTTTTGGCTGCTCACGCAAACGGATATGTAGATCACGCAGCGCAGCGGCATCCACCGTACCTGGTGCTTGTGTCATCACACAGGCGGCACTCTGGGTTTTCGGGAAGGCAATCACTTCGCGAATCGACTGCGCACCGGTCATCAACATCACCAAACGGTCCAGACCAAAAGCCAAGCCGCCATGCGGTGGCGCGCCGTATTTCAGCGCATCGAGCAGGAAGCCAAACTTCTCTTGCTGCTCTGCTTCCTCAATACCGAGGATTTCAAACACGGTTTGCTGCATGGTGCGGTCGTGAATACGGATTGAACCGCCACCCAACTCAGTACCATTAAGAACCATATCGTAGGCACGTGACAGGGCTTTACTTGGGTCAGCACGCAACTCTTCTGCCGAGCACTTCGGCGCGGTGAAGGGGTGGTGAATCGCTGTCAGTGAGCCATCTTCATTGGTTTCAAACATGGGGAAATCCACCACCCACATTGGCGCCCACTTACAGGTCAGCAAGTCTAAATCGTGACCGATACGGATACGCAGAGCACCCAGTGCATCGCTCACAATCTGTGCTTTATCGGCACCAAAGAACACGATATCACCATCCACTGCACCAACGCGGTCCAGAATAGTGTTGAGGTTGTCTTCAGGGATAAACTTAACAATCGGCGACTGTAAACCTTCTGCACCCTTAGCACGCTCATTGACTTTAATGTATGCCAAACCACGTGCGCCGTAGTTGCTCACATACTTGGTGTACTCATCAATTTTACCACGTGGCATGCTGCCAGCACCCGGTACACGCAGTGCTGCCACACGACCTTTCGGATCATTAGCTGGGCCGCTGAAGACTTTAAAGTCAACGCCAGTTAACTGGTCAGCCACATCAACTAATTCCAGCGGAATACGCAAGTCTGGCTTATCCGAACCGAAGCGACGCATCGCCTCTTCGTAAGTCATATGTGGGAATTCACCGAACTCTAGATCCAGCACGTCTTTAAATAACTGACGCACCATAGTTTCGGTGATGGACATAATGTCCGCTTCGTCCATAAAGCTGGTTTCGATATCAATCTGGGTAAATTCAGGCTGACGGTCGGCACGCAAGTCTTCATCACGGAAGCATTTGGCAATTTGGTAGTAACGATCCACACCCGCCACCATCAACAATTGCTTAAACAACTGTGGTGACTGTGGCAACGCAAAGAAGCTGCCAGCATGGGTACGGCTTGGCACTAAATAGTCACGTGCACCTTCTGGCGTGGCGCGGGTCAGAATCGGCGTTTCCACATCAAGGAAGCCATTGTCATCTAAATAACGACGAATACTGGTGGTGACACGTGAACGCAACTTCAACTTGGCCGCCATTTCTGGACGACGCAAGTCGATAAAGCGGTAACGCAAGCGGGTTTCTTCACCAACATCCGAGTGCTCATGCAACGGGAAGGGTGTGGTTTCGGCTTGGTTGAGTACTTCTAGATCAGTGGCAATCACTTCAATCGCGCCGCTGGGCATATTAGGATTGACGGCGCCTTCTGGACGCGGATTGACCACACCAGTGACTTTTACGACATATTCGCTACGTACACGGTCAGCAGTAGCAAAAATAGCGGCTTGTTCTGGATTAAAAACAACTTGAGCTAAGCCTTCACGATCACGGATATCGAGGAAAATAACTCCGCCGTGGTCGCGACGACGGTGGACCCAACCGCACAGAGTGACGGTTTGCCCGTTGAGGGAT
>DATERP010000006.1:0-3481 GCA_035271385.1 Thiopseudomonas sp.
GGATTTTATCAGTTCATTTGCTCAGCGTTTACAGCATTCTAAAGGTGAGCGCATTTTAGGTTTGGTGGACGATGCCAGCGGCATGTTGCTGTTAGATATCGCGCGCAGTGCCGGTGCACGAGTGCATTGGATGGGGCAGCACGCCACGCTGAATGGCAGGTCACGTCACCGTATTTCAGCGACCACGCAACATGCCAATTGCATCACGCAATTTGCTGAACATGCACACAGTTGCAGCCGTCCTACGGCGATGACTGAGCAGACTTTGTCAGCCAGCAGTGATTGGGCCGCTTCTTTGGGTTTTGCGTTGGCTTCAGCGGAGCCCAATCGTCGCTATTTACGCACGACGCCACCGACCCAGACTGCTGCCGTTGACGGCCACTTTGTTTCGTTTTCGATTGAAACCTGAAGGACTCTAAACTCATGACTACACAAAATAATAAGGTCTTGCCTAAAGGCATTACCCAAGCCGACTTCGATAAGGCGCTCAGCGAGTTTCGCACCTTATTGGGCAATGACAATGTCTTGACCGAAGAAGCTCAGCTCAAGCCTTACAACAAAATTATGATGCCTGTTGAAGATGCCGCGCACGCACCTTCAGCCGCAGTCACCGCCACCACCGTTGAGCAAGTGCAAGGTGTGGTTGCGATCTGTAATAAATACAAAATTCCCGTGTGGACCATCTCCACCGGTCGTAACTTTGGCTACGGTTCTGCAGCACCACATCACCGTGGGCAGATTATTCTTGATCTGCAAAAAATGAATAAGATTCTGCACGTTGATGCTGATCTTGGTACAGCTTTGGTTGAGCCAGGTGTGACTTATCAGCAGTTGTATGACTATTTAGAAGACAACAACATTCCTTTGATGCTGTCATTCTCAGCACCCTCGGCAATTGCCGGTCCTTTAGGTAACACTATGGATCGCGGTGTGGGTTACACACCATACGGTGAGCACTTCTTAATGCAGTGCGGTATGGAGTTGGTGCTGGCCAATGGTGAAGTGTATCGCACCGGTATGGGTGGCGTTAAAGGTGACAACGCATGGCAAGTGTTTAAGTGGGGTTACGGTCCAACACTTGACGGTATGTTTACCCAAGCCAACTATGGTATTTGCACTAAAATGGGTTTCTGGCTGATGCCTAAACCACCGGTGATTAAGCCGTTTGAGATTCAGTTTGACGAAGAAGCTGATATTGCGGAAATTGTCGACTTTATTCGTCCATTGCGTATTGCGCAGGTTATTCCCAACTCGGTAGTGATTGCTGGCGTACTCTGGGAAGCCTCCACTGCGGGTGTACGTCGCTCGGATTACACCATTGAGCCGGGTGCAACCTCGGATGCGATTCTCAAGCAAATCCAGAAAGATAAAAAGCTCGGTGCATGGAACGTGTACTGCGCCTTGTACGGTACCAAAGAGCAGGTTGAAGTGAACTGGAATATTGTTACAGGTGCGCTGAAGCAGCTGGGCAAAGGCCGCATGATCACTGAAGAAGAAGCCGGCAATACTGAGCCCTTTGCCTACCGTGCTAAGTTAATGTCTGGTATTCCAAATCTGCGTGAGTTTGGTTTGTATAACTGGCGTGGGGGCGGTGGTTCAATGTGGTTTGCACCTGTGAGCCAAGCTAAAGGTAACGAGTGCGACAAGCAAAAAACGCTAGCCAAAACCATTCTCAATAAGCATGGCCTTGACTATGTGGGTGAGTTTATTGTGGGCTGGCGCGATATGCACCACGTGATTGACGTGCTCTATGACCGCACCAACCCAGAAGAAGTGAAACGTGCTGATTTGTGCTTTAACGAGCTACTCGATGAGTTCGAAAAAGCAGGCTACGCAGTATATCGCGTCAACACGCGCTTTATGGATCGTGTGGCTGACAGTTACGGTCCAGTTAAACGTCGTTTGGAGCACACCCTCAAGCGCGCTTTAGACCCGAATAATATCTTGGCACCGGGTAAATCAGGTATCGACTTAGACACCTTTAAAGGTTGATAGCTGAGTGCTGCAGTTCTCAGTGACTGCATCAGAAATGGGTTGAGTTGATGCTCAGCCCATTTTTTTTTCCAATAATTCAGCGGTGCTACTAATACAGTTCATAAACATCTGTACCGTTGGCGTCGCAATGGTGTTTGCACGTGTGGTCAAACCCACAGGCCCTAGTGTTTCTTTGGTGTCAATGGGCAGTTCGACCAGATCACCTTCCTCTATTTCCCGCGCCACGACACCGCGTGAAATCACCCAAATCGCATCTGACTGACGAATGTATTCTTTACCAAAGGATACGGAAATCGTTTCAATTTTATCTGACAACATACCGACGCCTTGCGAGATTAAAAAACGCTCTGCCGAGGTGGCAATAATGGAGTCTTTGGTGGGAAATATCACATTGTAATTGCGAATATCTTGGATGTTAAAGGAGTTGCGCTTCAGCAGCGGATGCCCAGGACGAACAACAAAGGTGACGATTTCTGAATACAAGTGCTGAAAGGAGAGACCGGTCATCAGCTTAGGTTCAGCTAAGCGGCCAACAACTAAATCCAGCTCACCAACGCGCAACTGAGCAAGTAATAGGCTATTGGGTCCTGAGATTAAGTTGAGTGTGACATCCATGCCTGACTTGCGAAACTTCAGTACTGCGTTGGGCATCATGCTGGCGGCCACAGTGGGCAGCACACCGACACTGATCCGCATACTGCCTTTCATTTGTGCCTGAATAATACTGTCAGTGCCTTCGCGCAGCGCTGAGAGACTGGCTCCCGCATATTTGAGAAATACCTCGCCAAATTGCGTCAGCTCAATGCCTTTTTTACTGCGCTCCATGAGTCGCACATCTAGCATATCTTCCAGCTCTTTGAGCTTTTTAGACACAGCTGGCTGGGTTAAAGCTAAAACATCCGCCGCACGCGTAACGCTATTTTGCCGAACAATTTCAATAAAACACTGTAAATGGCGATAAGTGATGCGATTCTCAATCATAATGCTCTAAGCCCCAACCATAATGTACAGAGGCTTAGTATAGCTTGAGTGGCACCTTATGCCGACTTATCTGCCCGATGCATAGCGAAATACATATACAAACCAGGCGCCAACACCTAAACAGCATGGATTATCGTAGGGCGAGCACTTGTGCCCGCCAGCTCATCATGAAGGGTTTAACGGCGCAGGTAGGTAGCGAAATCAATATCGCCGACCGAGAGAATGGCTTGCACGCGGTTGTGTACATTGAGTTTGCGCAAAATCGCCGACACATGGGCTTTTACTGTGGTTTCGGCAATATCTAAGTTGTAAGCAATTTGCTTATTAGACTCGCCCTTAGCCATGCGCTCTAAGACCTGCAGTTGTTTACGAGTCAGGGCTTGCAGCAGTTCCGGTGAGATGGTCGCTTCGCGTGGGGTGCGGCGGGTGTTGGACTGTTCTGAGCGAATAATTTCTGCCGGCAAATACACATGCCCATTGAGCACTTGCTCAATCGCTGCAGTCA
>DATERP010000007.1:0-2621 GCA_035271385.1 Thiopseudomonas sp.
GCCAGTTGGAAGGCGGCACTCGCGGCTGAGTTTGACCAGCCTTATATGCAGCAATTGGCGAATTTTTTACGTGAAGAAAAACAGCAAGCCAAGGTGATTTATCCACCGGGTCCGCTGATTTTTAATGCGCTGAATCTAACGCCTTTACCGCAGGTTAAGGTAGTGATTTTAGGCCAAGATCCCTATCATGGTCCGGGTCAGGCGCATGGTTTAAGCTTTTCTGTGCCTGAGGGTGTTGCCATTCCACCGTCGTTACTCAATATGTATAAAGAGTTGCAGCGGGATTTAAATATCACTATCCCCCAGCATGGCTGCTTAGAACGCTGGGCAGAACAAGGCGTGTTATTGCTCAATACCACGCTGACCGTCGAGCAAAGCAAAGCTGGAGCCCATGCTAAGGCAGGCTGGCAGCGCTTTACTGATCGTATTATTGAATGTGTCAATCAACAGCAAGAGCATGTGGTGTTTATGCTTTGGGGCGCGCACGCACGCAGTAAAGCGCAGAGTATTGATGCCAGTAAACACTTGGTGCTGCAGTCAGTGCATCCATCACCTTTATCAGCCTATCGCGGCTTTATTGGTAATGGGCACTTCAGTCAGTGCAATAAGTTTTTACAGCGCACAGGACAAACGCCGATTGAGTGGCGCTTACCTGAGTTAAGTCGCGAACAAGCAGAGTTAGTGCTGTAACTGTCGGTTAAGAGCTTGCACCTGTTTCATCGCTCAGTTGTGTGAGCAGGCGCTCAATCGCTGCGTCGAATTCATCCAGAGCTGGATCAAGCTGCGCGACATTATTTTTAATCAGTGTTTCGCAGGTTTTACAGATGGCACGCAATTGCGGCACGCCACAATATTGCGTTGCGCCATGCACGCGGTGAATACGTTCGAGTAAAGCATGACGATCACCTTGCTCGCGAGCCTGTTGTACATACAGGCGGTCGCTGGGCAGTGAGTCAATCAGCAAGGTGAGCAACTCGCGCGCTAAGGATTCCTTACCATTGGACAAGGTGCGACCTTCTTTAAGATCGATAATCGGCAGTTGCAGGTGTTGAGTTAAGTTGGCCACTGGCGCTTGGGCTTGATGGTCGCTGGTTAGAAAAATCCCCGTCCATTTGGCAATGGCTTGGATCAAGGACTGCTCGCTGATAGGTTTGCTGAGGCAATCATTGAGGCCGGCTTGCATAAATAAATGTGTTTCTTGGGGCAGCGCATGTGCGGTGACTGCAATAATAGGTGTGGCAGTGAGGTTGTGTTCGCGCTCCCATAAACGCATTGCGGCAGTGCATTGTTGGCCACTCATCACCGGCATTTGAATATCCATAAACACCATATCAAAGTGCTCTTGCTGGAAGAGTGCTAAAGCGGCCTGCCCATTTTCTGCCACACTGACGCTGGCCCCCATATCGCTTAATAAGGTTTTAATCAGTAATAGATTTGCTGGATTATCATCTACACACAGGGTATGCAAAGTATGCTGCGGTGGAGCGGGCAGTGCGCTAACAGCAGCGCTGGGAGCTATAGATAAAATATCATTAACAGCGTTTTTCAAGCGCCGAGAACAGGCTGGCTTACTGAGTATGTGTTCGCAGAAAGGGTGACCAATAGTATTTTGTAAGGCGGCAAAATCTGTGGTGCTACAGAGCAATAGGACTTGGCAATTGAGTGCCTGTAACTCAGATAAAGCATGCTGGGTGGAATGCAATGGCTGCTGCTGAGTTTGTATGCCCAATACTGCTAAATGATAGGGTTGCCCGCTAGTAGCGGCGCTGCGTACTTGTTGCAACAGCGCTTCGAGGCTGTTCACGCAGGTCACTGCTAAGTTGCAGTCTTCCAGTTGATGCGCAGTGGCTTGTTGTGCCAGTGGGTGCGGGTCATGCAAAACAGCACGGTACTGAATCGACAGTGGCTCATGGCTAATAAAATCATCGTTATCAATAGAGGCTTTAGCTAAGCGCACGCTAAACCAAAACTCCGAGCCGTGGCCGACTTGGCTATTGACGCCAATCTCGCCGCCCATATGCTCGACTAACCGCTTAGAAATAGTTAAGCCCAAACCTGTACCGCCGGTGTGACGTGTTAGTGAAGGGTCGGCTTGAATAAAGGCTTGAAAGAGTAAACTTTGCTCCGATTCGCTCAGGCCCACCCCAGTGTCTTGGACGCTGATGCGCAGTTGTGCAAACTCATCGGTTTCTTCATCGAGCATGGTACGTACCACCACGCTGCCTTCGTGGGTGAACTTAATGGCATTACCGATCAGATTGGTGATGATTTGCTTAATACGCTGTGCATCCCCAATCAAAGTGCGTGGGGTATCACGGTAGACTAGACTGATCAACTCGAGGTTTTTTTGATGCGCACTCGGTGCTAACAAGGTCAGGGTGTCTTGGATCAGGTCACGCAGATAAAAAGGCGTGTGGTCGAGGACCAGTTTGCCTGACTCAACCTTTGAGAAGTCCAAAATCTCATTGATAATATTGAGCAGGCTTTCTGACGAGTTAATAATGGTGTTGAGGTAGTCGTCTTGGCGAATGGTCAGATCACTTTTTTTCAATAACTGGGTAAAGCCAATAATGCCATTGAGCGGTGTGCGAATTTCATGGCTCATATTGGCGAGAAATTCA
>DATERP010000008.1:0-56509 GCA_035271385.1 Thiopseudomonas sp.
AGTTCTCACTGTCCGTCAACTTGCCATTCACTTTAGGACAACAGGTCTACGCAGATGAGTAAAACATCGCTTGATAAAAGCAAAATTCGTTTTCTTCTTCTTGAAGGTGTTCACCAGAACGCAATCGATACATTGAATGCAGCTGGATATACGAACATTGAGTATATTACCGGCGCCCTGCCAGAAGCAGAATTAAAAGAAAAAATCGCTGATGCCCACTTCGTTGGTATCCGTTCGCGCACTCAGCTGACTGAAGAAATTTTTCAGTGCGCACAAAAACTGATTGCTGTTGGTTGTTTCTGTATTGGTACCAACCAAGTTGACCTCAATGCTGCGCGTGAGCGTGGTATTGCTGTATTTAACGCACCCTACTCCAACACTCGTTCTGTGGCTGAGCTGGTTTTAGCCCAAGCGATTATGTTGATCCGCGGTATTCCAGAGCGCAACGCTGTGAGTCACCGTGGCGGCTGGATGAAAAGTGCAACAGGCTCCTATGAAATCCGTGGTAAAAAGCTCGGTATCATTGGTTACGGCTCGATTGGTATGCAATTCTCTGTCTTAGCGGAAGCGCTAGGCATGGACGTGTTTTACTACGACGTTGTCACCAAGCTGCCATTGGGTAATGCCACTCAGGTTGGCACTCTCAATGAGTTGTTAGCGATGTCTGACGTGGTGTCTTTACACGTTCCAGAGTTGCCATCGACTGAGTGGATGATTGGTGAGAAAGAAATTCGCACCATGAAAAAAGGCAGCATTTTAATGAACGCTGCACGCGGCACAATCGTAGTGATTGAAGCGCTGGCTGACGCGATTAAAGATGGCCACCTACTGGGCGCGGCAATTGACGTATTCCCCGTTGAGCCTCGCGCTAACGGCGAAGAGTTTGAAAGCCCACTGCGCGGCTTAGACAACGTCATCTTGACTCCGCACATTGGTGGTTCAACCCAAGAAGCACAAGCCAATATTGGTCTGGAAGTGGCTGAGAAACTGGTTAAGTACAGCGATAACGGTACCTCAGTATCCTCTGTTAACTTCCCAGAAATGGCATTGCCATCGCACCCAGGTAAGCACCGTATCCTGCATATTCACCAGAATATTCCAGGCGTGATGGGCGCAATTAACAAAGTCTTCGCTGATAACAAAATCAACGTGTCCGGTCAGTTTTTACAGACCAACGAAACAGTGGGTTATGTGGTGATTGATATTGATGCTGCACACTCTGAGCTGGCGTTAAGCAAGCTGCAAGACGTGGAAGGCACGATGCGCTGCCGTATTCTGTACTAAGTTAAGTGCAGTCAGCGTTATCGAAAAGGGAAGCTTAAAGCTTCCCTTTTTTGTATCGACAATTTAAGCGCGACGACGTAACCAGCCAGTAATAGATAAACGATCGCGGGTGGCCGGCAACACCTCATGCGGCCACTGCGCCGACATAAAAACAATCAGCGTACCGGCTTGCGGCACCACATCATGGGTCTGCCCATCGTCTAGATACATACGCAACTCACCACCCTGCTCATGCAACCAGTGCTCGTTTAAGTAAGCGACACAGGTCACGACACGCCGATCATCATCACGAAAACGATCCAAGTGCTTCTTATAAAAAGCTCCCGGTGGATATAAAGCAAAATGCCCTTCAAAATCCTCTAAACCTAAAAACAGCGTTTGATTAATCGCACTGCGCAACTGCTCCATCAAGGCCAAATAACGATCCACCGTGCTGTTTTGACCTTCTTCAAGCCACTGAATCTGATCGCCACGAATACCCGCATGCACAACTTTAGCCACACCTCGCCCCACTCCAGCCAATTCTAATTGACCCCGTTGTGCACGTTGACGGCACTCTTGTGCCAATTGTGTTGTCAGATCTGTAGGAATAAAAATGCTCTGCTGCGACCAACCATGTGTAGCCAAATCATCCACGATACGCGCAAATAATGGTGCAATAGTTAATGTATTCATTTTCAACCCAAGTAAAGAGCTTATGATGTTCAAGTTGAACAATGTTTAATAAAGCTTATGTGCGCATAACCGTACATATGTGCTGCATAATAAGCTGAACTTGATTGGCCAGATATCTATTTTACCGGCCACCCTCAAACCGCTCGACTAAGAGACTTTCCCAAGCATTACTGTTGATTTTTACTACTATTTTCTGGGGGTTATATGCGTTTTTTATTATTGTTAGGCGTGCTGATGAGCAGCACCAGTATTTTTGCTGACCAGTACCAAGAGCTCTATCAAAAAGCGGGTTGGCCACAGCAACAAATACACTTTGCCGGTGCAGTCAAACAAGCTCAACTGCGCTACCAAGACACTTTACCCAGCGCTATTTATCAAGCATTGGTTAACAACAGTAATCAACGTTTTGCTGCACAGGCGATGCATCAGCGCGCACAACAAGCTTTGCGCCAGCACTTAAACAGCCCGACACCTGCACTCGCTTTTTTCGAGTCGAGTATTGGTCAAAAAGTCAGGGCCGCAGAAGTTGCCGCATCCAGTCCTGAACAGCTCCAGCGTTATGCGGCAGGTCTGCCAGAAATCAATGCCGACGCCACGCGCCGCCTGCTGATTCGCCACTTAGCTAACGCCATTCCTGCCAGCCAAGCCGGTGCTGAAGTAACTCTGGCGCTCGGCAGTGTAGCGGCTGATAGCTTGAGTCAAATGTTGCCCGGATTAATGGGCTCAGGACAAGCCAATTCACTGCTCAATGCACAACGCCAACGTCTGATTACGGAGATTTCCGCTAATATCGATAACTCACTGCTGCATGTGTATCAATCATTATCCGATGCTGAGCTCGAAGAGTTTGTCACCTTTGCGCAATCACCCGAAGGACAAGCTTACTACAAGGCCGCACTTAAAACGCTGGAGGCCAGTTTACGCCAATCTTAAAGCACTAACCGGTACGGACTTAAGGCAGCTGCGCTTGTAAAAACCTAAAGATTTGCTCACGCCATACCGCTTGCTCATTAGCCAAGTGATGGCGTGCTTGCGGCAGCAATAATATTTTTGGCTGATTAAACTTATCAGTTAACACGCTTAAATTATGCTGCCAGTCCACAGTCATATCCGCCTCACCCTGCACAATAATCGGGCTATGGACACTGGGCTGCGCCTGTTCAATATAAGGTATCCACTGCGCCAGTGCGCCCACCCAAGCCGTCGGTAAAATCTGTGCCTGTAAGGGATCATTGCGTACAAAATCCACAAAGGCACCATCATGTGAGTTATTGGAATAGCGCCGCGGCACACTGCGACGAAAAGGTTTAATCATTTGATACAGTAGTTTGGATTGTTGCCATGCACGGGGTCGCACCAGCGGCGCCAGCAAAATAGTTTCACCTATGGGTTTACTCGGCTGTTGGTGTACCAAATAGTCCAGAGCAATCGCCGCACCGGTGCTTTGCCCCAAGATATGCCATGGTTTAGGTAACTGCAGTTGCTGCGCCTTTGCCAGCATGGCTTGCAACACCTGCTGATACTCTTGAAAACTATGAATACTGGCACGTGCTCCTGTGGATAAGCCATGCCCAGGTAAATCACAAGACAACAATGCAAAGCCTTGTGCTAAGGCCCACAGGTACACATGACCGTATAAGCCCATATGATCGTAGTAGCCGTGTAAGACCAGCAGCGTAGCGCGCGCCTCAATCGGCCGACAGACTTGCATAGCCACTTGATAAGCCCCCACCCTGACCTGCCCTAAACGACAATCAAGCTCGGGGTTGTACTGTGCAAAATCAATCTGATAAAACTGCCGCCAACCTTTTGCTAGCGCTGGATCAATGCTGTGCCGAGTCAACGCTGGTAAAACACGCTGTAACGCTTGCGGATCAAACTCAATCATTCACAGTCACTCTTAATAAACCACTGCTGCGACATTCTGGACATATAGATTTTAAGCAACTCATGGCACTCTATACCATCTTCAACGTGCGGTATTTATGAAACGGACTCTTTTGAAAAAAACACTGATTGGACTCACTCTGATCCTTTGGATCGGCTCAATGCTGACCGGTCTATGGTGGTATAAAACACGCTTTATTCGCCCTTTCAGTGAGACCACAGCAGTGTTCAGTGGCCAGCAATTGCGCCTACCCAACACTATAGCGGGTGCGGGCAAGATTCGTTTTGTGCATTTTTGGGACCCCGCCTGCCCATGCAATGTGGGCAATCAACAGCACTTAGTGGAAATGCTGGAGCGCTACGACGGTAAAGTTGAGTTTTATCATGTGCAAAAACCTGGCAGCAAAGGCCAATTACCTAAGGCTTTAAACAGTATGCGCCATTTAAGCGGCTTACCCGGTGCAGAGACCTTACCTGCTAGCCCTGCAGTGGCGATCTGGAATAACTCGGGCGAACTCTCCTACTTTGGCCCCTACAGTGAAGGAGCAGTGTGCAACTCGAGCAATAGCTTTATTGAGCCGGTGCTCGATGCCTTGCTCGAAAACCGACCTGTCGCTGCAGCCAACACTTTAGCGGTGGGATGCTTTTGTGAGTGGCAAGATGTTAAGCAATAGCCAGACATAAAAAACCCCAAAAAGTCAGTCCAACTTTTTGGGGTCAGTTCAGTGTGAGCTGGGTTTTGTGTTGATTAAGCTCAACTAAAAGGTTGGAACAACCGCACCTTTATATTTGTCATTGATAAAGGCTTTAGCTTCATCACTGTGCAGCGCTTTGACTAATTTCTGTACAGCGTCGCTGTTTTTATTATCTTCACGCGTCACTAAAATATTTACATAAGGTGAATCAGCGCCTTCAATAATCAACGCATCTTTGTTTGGATTTAAGCCCGCTTCCAGTGCATAGTTGGTGTTGATCAACGCTAAGTCGACTTGATCAAGCACACGTGGCAGAGTGGCTGCTTCAAGCTCACGCACTTTGATTTTCTTGGGGTTCTCCGCGATATCACGCGGTGTAGCGGTGATACCGGCATCTTCTTTGAGCTTAATCACGCCAGCGGTTTGCAGTAGTAATAAAGCACGGCCACCATTGGTGGCATCGTTTGGAATCACTACGCTTGCACCCTTTTTCAAATCATCCAGCTGTTTAATTTTGCTGGAGTAGGCGCCAAAAGGCTCAATATGCACGCCAGCAACGCTGGTCAAGGTCGTGCCTTTGCTTTTATTAAACTCATCCAAGTACGGCTGGTGCTGGAAGAAGTTCGCATCTAAACGGCCTTCTGCCACTTGCACGTTCGGCTGTACATAGTCGGTGAAAACTTTAACGTCCAGCTCCACACCTTGCTCAGCTAACGCAGGCTTTAAGAACTCTAAAATCTCCGCATGGGGTACCGGTGTCGCCGCAACTGTTAATGGCTCAGCTTGCACTGAAAAAATGCTCAGGGCTGCTAAAGCGAGTAATGTTTTTTTCATAAGAATGCTCCAAATGAATCAATAATATGCCGTAAACGGCTCATTTTTCGATAGGTTATTAGCTAAAATTACTTTCGAGAAAACCGTAACACAAGACGGTCACCAACACTCTGTAACACCTGCACCAACAGCAGCAATAACACTACGGTCACCACCATCACATCGGTTTGAAAACGCTGGTAACCAAAGCGAATCGCTAAGTCACCTAAACCACCAGCGCCCACCACACCCGCCATCGCGGTATAGGACACCAAGGTAATCGCGGTGACTGTAGTCGCAGCAATAATCCCAGGGCGAGCCTCAGGTAACAGCGCATTAAAAATAATCTGCCGCGTACTCGCGCCCATCGCTTGCGTCGCCTCAATAATGCCACGATCCACTTCACGCAAAGCGGTCTCAACTAAGCGGGCAAAAAACGGTGTTGTGCCAATCACTAACGGTGGAATCGCACCGGCGACACCTAAGGATGTGCCAGTCATCAACACAGTAATCGGGATCATCACGATTAATAGGATAATAAACGGCAATGAACGCAGCACATTCACCACAAATGACAGCAACATATATAAAGTCGGCTGAGCAAACATTTGTCGCGGTCCGACTAAAAACAGCAAGATACCTACAGGCAAACCCAGAATTACGGTGAAGAGCAGCGAACCACCCAGCATCAGCAAGGTATCCAGCGTTGCTTGCCAAATCTCATACCAATCAATATTTATCAGTAAGTCACTCATGGACGTAATACCTCCACATGCACACCTGCGGCACGCAGTTGTTGTTCAGCCAGTAATTCTTTACCACCGGTCAGCGCTAAAGTGAGCTGGCCACAAGCTTGGTCTTTAATTCGGCCAATACGGCCCGCTAAAATACTGTAATCCACGCCAGTATCACGGGCGACCTGGCCCAATAGAGGTGCGTAAGTGGCTTCACCCAAGAAAGTTAAGCGCACAATCCGCCCACTGACTTGCTGATATTCTTCTTCTGGCGATAGACCCGCATCACCTTCAGATTCCTGCACAAAATTTTGGGTGGTGGGGTGCTGTGGATGTAGAAAGACATCACTGACCAAACCACTTTCAACAATCACCCCGCCATCCATCACGCCAACACGATCACACACACGGCGGATCACATCCATCTCATGAGTGATCAAGACGATAGTCAGACCCAGCTCTCGATTGATTTGCGCCAACAATTGCAAGACCTGCGCAGTGGTTTGCGGATCCAGCGCACTAGTGGCTTCATCACATAACAAAATCTTTGGATCCGTGGCTAACGCACGGGCAATACCCACGCGCTGCTTCTGCCCGCCGGACAGTTGCGCTGGATACTTGCTGGCATGATCGCTTAAGCCCACACGCGCCAACAATTCAGCCACGCGCACTTTAATTTGTGCCTTGCTCAACTCGCCCGCCAACTTTAACGGCATCGCCACGTTATTGGCGACAGTCTTGGAGGACAGCAAATTAAAATGCTGAAAAATCATCCCCACCCGTTGGCGAAAACCGCGCAAGCCTTGTGCATCCAGCGCAGTGACATCTACACCATCCACGACAATACGGCCACCACTGGGCTCTTCTAGGCGGTTAATCAAACGTAATAAGGTGCTTTTACCAGCACCAGAATGACCAATCAGGCCAAAAATCTCACCTGGCTGCACAGCTAAGCAAGTGGGTTGTAAAGCGACAATACTTTGCCCGTTTACTGCATAGGCTTTATGCACTTCGTGGAATTCAATCACGGGGTAACCTTGTTGGGGCGATACCGACAACCAGTGTGCCAAGCATCGCTTAGAATTAGAAGTTCTTTTAAACTCTATATATAGAATAATTTAGAATGACAGATTCGGCGTAATCACTAACTGTGCGGCCTCATCACTGCGAATAACTTCCTGTAAACGCGGATTGAAATTGGCATCCAGTTTTTTCACTCGTGCCGATAAAAGCGCTGCCACCCAATGAAAATCACGGGTATCTGCTACTTCAATACTCACTGCAGCGCGAAACCTCACCACATCTGCTGCCACATCATCCAATAAACGTCCTAACTGGTGATTATTACGGTTGGCCAGCATGGGTAAAGCAATCGTAGTTTGTGCTGCATTCAGGTCTAAAACACGCGCCTTGAGTTTGCTACGTATAGGTGGCGTTAACTCAATCAGCTCCTGCGGCTGCGGCTGTTCGACGACAACTTCAGGAGCTTCAGGCTGAGCTGCCACAGACTCTTTGACGGGTTGCTTTGGTGCCGGTGCAAGTCTGGGCAATGGCTGTTTGCGCACAACTGACGGCTGCACAGGAGGAGTTGTAGGCTCAAGGATAGGCTCTTGTACCGCAGCTAAAGCCGTACTTAAACCTTGCGTTAATGCCGGTGCTTTAGGTAATAAACGCTTAGCCTGCATCAAAGCGGCACTGGCGGTATCGATATCAGCATCTTTTAGTGCCTGCTCACCTGTGGCGAGCCAAGCTGTGGCTAAACGTTGCTGTAACTCCTCAAGACGCGGCTCACTTGGGTCACTGTCACGTAAAGCATCCAATTGCTGGCCAGCCGACTCAAGTTCTTGAGCAGCCAAATGGGTATTGAACACCAGTTCAGCTGCAGCAAAGTCATCAATCGTCGGTTCTGGATTTTTCTGTGCGTTGTTTTGGCACGCACTCAAAACAACAAATAAACTCAAGGCGACTAAGCTGCGCCCTATTAAAGGTGACATGCAATGCATCCCCAACTAAAAAAACAGTTGGCAGTCTACACTGCTCTGGAATGATGCAGAAGATACTGCTCAACACAGCTTGAGCTAAATTAGGCTCAGGCTGTGTTGAGCAGGGTATTGCGGATCTTACTCAGTGGTTGCGGACTGCAGCTCTTTAGCGCCAGTCCAGATACGGTAACGCAGTTCAAGATCTTGCGGTGTATAGACAACAATGGGTAGTTTGCTGTTGTAGTTTAAGGTGTATTCATAACCATGTGCAGCGACAAAGCCTTCTTTCTCACTGCCTTCTGGGCAAGCCATCATGGTCGCAATAGGGCCTTTAACATCAGTCACTTCATAGTAGGTATAACCAAAACCAGAAAGATCTTTTGTCGTAAAAGTAGCCATCAGACCACGGGTGTTGCAGTCAGTTTTCATCACCTGACCCGGCGCCAACTCAACTTTCAATAAATCTTCGTTATCTTTTTCAGCTAACCAAATCACATGGCGTTTTTGCCCTGCTGTTGCGGCTGGAAAGGGGGCAACATCTTCTAACGCAGGCATTGCTACGCTTGGCGCATGCGAATCTGTTGCGCAGGCAACGGTAGTGCATGAAAGTGCGGCAAGAAACGTCATTGTCAGTGCTTTATTCATGTTGCGGTATCCTTGGATCATCTATTATCTAGAGTGTACTGACCGCTCATCGGCGCGTCAGTTCCTGCATGAGATGACATTAACGGCGGCGCGGCACTATAAAACTGATTAAAAACACCCCTGCGGCACACACCACAATCGATGGACCCGCTGGTGTATCGTAGTGCCACGACATCGCTAAACCAGCACACACCGAGAGCATACCCACGACAGTTGCACCTAAAGCCATATGCTCAGGACTGCGCGCATGCCGCTGAGCCGCAGCAGCTGGAATAATCAGCAGTGAAGTGATCAGCAGCACACCGACAATTTTCATCGCTACAGCAATCACTAAGGCCATCAACACCATCAGCACTAAGCGTAATTGCGCGACCGGCAGGCCCTCCACTTGTGCCAGTTCCTCATGCACGGTAATCGCCAGCAAGGGTCGCCACAAGGCAATCATGCACACTAAAACAATCACACTGCCGGCACCAATCCAAATTAAATCCATCGCACTGACGGCCAATAAGTCACCAAACAAGTAGCCCATTAAATCGACCCGCACTGAGTCCATAAAGCTTAATGTCACCAAACCTAAGGACAAAGTACTGTGTGCTAAAATCCCCAAAATGGTGTCTGAAGCTAAAGGTTGGCGTCGCTGCAATGCCACCAAGACAAAGGCCAATAGCAAACAGCCAACAATCACCGCTAGCGCCAGATTGATATCAAACAATAAGCCCAGCGCCACACCAAACAAAGCCGAGTGTGCCAAAGTGTCACCGAAATAGGCCATGCGCCGCCAGACTACAAAAGACCCCAACGGCCCTGCTACTAATGCTAACAACAGTCCTGCGCACAGCGCATATAAAAGAAAATCAGGCATGTGTGCAATCCGGCCCATGTTGGTGAGTTTTGGGCGTGATAACACAGCCATGTAAGTCATGCTTATGGTCGTGGTCATGATGATAGACCGCCAGATCATTGGCTGCGCGTGAGCCAAACAGCTCAACAAAGGCCGGATCATGGCTAACTTGCTCAGGCAAGCCGGAACAACACACATGGCGATTAAGGCAAATCACTCGATCAGTGGAGCCCATCACCAGATGCAGGTCATGAGAAATCATTAACACACCACAACCGTAACGATCACGCAGCTGCCCAATCAGCTGGTACAGTTCCAGCTGGCCGTTGACATCAACACCTTGCACTGGCTCATCCAGCACGAGCAGTTGCGGTTTACGCAACAAGGCCCGCGCTAACAATACGCGCTGTAATTCGCCACCAGAAATACGCTGCAAGGGACTGTTTAATACTTTGGCCGCCCCCACTTCTTCCAATGCAGCAATCACATCAGCACGACTGACACCGGGTACTAAGCGTAAAAAACGTAATACCGACAAGGGTAAAGTGGCATGCACTTCTAGCTTTTGCGGCATATAGCCAATGCGCAACTGCGGCGCGCGCCATAGGCTGCCCGAGTCCGCTTTCAGCAAACCCAGTAGCACCCGTACTAATGATGTTTTACCCGAGCCATTGGGCCCGACCAAAGTGACAATCTCGCCGGCAGCCAATTCAAGACTCACATCAGCAAGAACACTTTGCGCGGATAACGAAAGATTCAGGTGTTCAGCTCGTAATAACAAGGACTGGGTCATGCCTGCGCTCGACATGCAGCGCAAGTGCCTAGAATTTCAACAGTTTGCGTTTGCACCGCAAAGCCCATCAGCAAGGCTTCCTGTGCAATTGCCGCATCAATAGCCGTGTGCTGCGCGAGCTCGTAAGCATTGCTGCACTGCTGACAAATCATAAAATAGCCTTCATGCGCCACTTCTGGATGACTGCAGCCTATATAGGCATTAAGTGATGCGAGGCGATGAATCAAGCCATTTTCTAATAAAAAATCTAAACCACGATACACAGTGGGTGGCGCGGCACGGCGATCATCTTCACGGCTGAGCATTTCTAAAATATCGTAAGCACCGAGCGGCTTATGGCTTTGCCAAACCAGTTCTAACACACGCTTACGCAAGAGTGTTAAACGTACACCGCGCTGCGCACACACCTCTTCAGCCAGTTCAAGGGCTTGGGTAATGCACTCATTATGGTGATCATGTGAGTGGCACGGTGTTGATGTTTTTAACATAACAGCAGCATCCTTCTTAAAGAGACGTTATTATATAACTCTTTACTCTCGGAGTGTACTGCAGTGTTTCGTTTCTTGCTGATCAGCTGTTTATCGTTATGGGGCATCAGCGCGCAGGCGCAGGTGCAAATTTTAACCAGCATCAAACCCTTACAGCTGATTGCTGCAGCCATTCAAGAGGGTCAAGGCGAACCGCAAGTTCTGCTGCCGCCGGGCGCTTCACCGCATTATTTTGTCTTGCGCCCATCCGATGCCAAGCGTCTCGATCAAGCTGACTTATTTTATTGGGTTGGACCTGATCTGGAAAACTTTCTGCCCAAACTGTTACAAAAACGCAGTAAAAGCAGTATCGCTGTGCAGGACTTAGCCAAATTACAGCTACAGTATTTTGCCGAAGCACATCAGCACGATCAACATGACGCACATGACGCACATGACGCACATGACGCACAGAATCATCACGCGACACAGAGCAAAAAAGCCACTCACTCCGACACTTTAGTTGAACACGATCATGCGCATGCACCCGGCACGGTCGATGTGCATTTATGGTTACTGCCTCACAACGCGCAAGTGATTGCTGAGCGTATCAGTGCTGATTTAAGCCAGCATGATCCAGCTAATGCTGCACACTATGCAGCAAATTTAGCTGCTTTTAGTCAGCGTTTAGCGCTGTTAGACCAGCAACTGCAAGCACAATTAGCCCCGTTACATGACAAGTCGTTCTTTGTCTTTCATGAAGCCTTTAACTACTTTGAGCACGCTTACGGTTTAAAGCATGCCGGCGTTTTTGCGGTATCGCATGAGTTACAGCCCGGCGCCAAACACGTCAGCCAAATGCGTACACGCTTGCAACAAGCAGGTCCCAGCTGTGTGTTTAGTGAGCCGCCAATGCAACCGCGTTTAGCCCATACTTTAGCTGCAGGCTTACCTGTCACTTTAGCTGAGCTGGATGCGCTCGGTAGCACTGTGGCTGTTTCCGCTGAGGGCTATGAGCAATTGCTGAAAAATCTAGCTACACAATTTTCCACCTGCTTATCCGCGCTTGAATAACCCATAGGAATGACTGGCGCTGCTGCTCTAGCGCAGCCGCCAGCATTTGCACGGCAACACCCAGATGAGCACGGCAAAAAGTATAGAGCAGCAACATCAGCGCATAGGGTTATACTGCCCACTGTTATTTTACCGCACTCCTGATTGAACGAGGTTTTTTGTGGCCCTCCCTGCTCAACGCCGTTGGTATCCGATTGCCTTATTTTTTGCAGCGCTCGTCTGCTTACCTATCAGCGTCTTATTGCTGAGCTGGCACTCGATCGATACACAGATTTGGAGTCATTTGTGGGATACGCAAATGACACGCCTGCTATCCAATACCGCGATCTTAGTTGTGGGTGTTGGGATTGGCGTAACGCTGCTGGGAGTGAGCTTAGCTTGGCTGACCAGTTTGTGTGAATTCCCCGGACGGCGCTGGCTGGACTGGGCATTGATGCTGCCTTTTGCTATTCCCGCCTATGTTTTAGCCTTTGTCTTTGTCGGCTTACTGGATTTTTCCGGCCCAGTACAAAGCTTGATGCGTGAATGGTTTGGCAGCGGCATCAGCTTTCCCCGGGTGCGCTCGACGGGCGGTGTCATTACCGTCTTTACCTTAGTGTTTTATCCCTATGTTTACTTACTCGCGCGCACAGCATTTTTAGCTCAAGGCAAAGGCTTTATGGAGGCGGCACGCGTTTTGGGTTTAACGCCTTGGCAGGCCTTCTGGCGCGTCGCTTTACCGGTTGCTCGCCCAGCCATTGGTGCAGGTATTGCTTTGGCTTTGATGGAGTCTTTAGCTGACTTTGGCGCTGTGTCTGTGTTTAACTTTGACACCTTTACTACCGCTATTTATAAAACCTGGTATGGCTTTTTTAGCCTATCCAGCGCCACACAATTGGCCAGTTTGCTGCTGCTATTTGTCGCCCTATTGATTTTTGCGGAACAGCGGGCACGCGGTGCGATTCGCCCCAGTAACGAGCGACCTAGAGGTAAAGCACTGTATACCTTGCGCGGCTGGAAAGCAGTACTGGCCTCAAGCTGGTGCGGTTTGGTCTTTTTGTGTGCTTTTGTGATTCCCATGCTGCAACTACTTGCTTGGTTTTGGCAGCGTGGACGCTTTGATTTAGATGAACGTTATGCGGCCCTGATTACCCATACACTGTATTTGGGCTTAATGGCCGCAGCACTCACGGTCACCGCCGCACTTTTGTTAGCCTTTGCCAAGCGCCTCACAGCAAGTCGCCCCATGAACACTATCGTGGGTTTTGCGAATCTAGGTTATGCCCTGCCCGGTTCGGTATTAGCAGTAGCGATTATGTTGGCCTTTAGCTACCTTGATGAACATGCCGTAATTCCCATGTCGACTTGGCTCGGCGGTGCTGGGCGCCCTATTTTACTGGGCAGTTTAAGTGCGCTGTTATTAACCTATGTGATTCGTTTTATGGCAGTTGCCCATGGGCCGCTAGAAGGTGCGTTGGCGCGCATTAAACCCTCATTACCTGAAGCTTCACGCAGCCTAGGTATTGGTGGTGTAGCTTTATTTAGACGTGTGTATTTGCCTTTACTGATCCCTGGTAGTTTATCTGCCGCGCTGCTGGTGTTTGTTGATGTGTTAAAAGAAATGCCCGCGACCTTACTGATGCGCCCCTTTGGTTGGGATACCTTAGCGGTGCGGATTTTCGAGATGACCAGTGAGGGTGAATGGGCGCGCGCGTCGTTACCGGCACTGACTTTAGTGATGGTTGGCTTATTGCCGGTCATTCTGCTGATTCGTCGTTCAGCGCATCGCCCAGGGCACTAATCTAGTGTTTGTTAAAACACAGGCTATACTTACTACAATCATCGGTGCAGCGCTGAATCAACACGGCTACACTATGCGCCGAGTGAATTACCCACAGGTACAAACACTGCGTTTGACCAGTTAGGAGATCCTATGGGATTGCGTACCCCTTTGTATGATATGCACCTGGCTCTGGGTGCAAAAATGGTTGATTTTAATGGCTGGGATATGCCATTACATTACGGCTCGCAAGTGGAAGAACACCACCATGTGCGCAAAGAGTGCGGTGTGTTTGATATTTCCCATATGAGCATTTTTGATATTCAAGGCGCTCACGCAAAAGAATTTTTGCAGCTAGTGCTCAGTAATGATGTCGCACTGCTTGATGCCGTAGGCCATGCACAACACAGCCTGTTGCTCAACGAGCAAGGCGGTATTATTGATGATGTAATGGTGTTTCGTACTGAAACGGGCTATCGCATCGTCAGTAATGCTGTCACTCGTGAGCGCGTACAAGGCTGGCTTGAGCAGCATGCACCAGCCTTTGACTGCGTGATCACTTGGCGTCATGACCTGTGCCTGTTTTCAATTCAAGGCCCTCTAGCGCGCGAGCGTCTTGCCAGCATTGTCAGCTCATCACGCGCCAAACTGATTGAACAACTACAGCACCATGAGGCTGCTGTTGACCGTGACTGGCTGATTTCCTGCAGTGGTTACACCGGTGAAGACGGTATCGAAATTATACTTCCTGCTAGCCAAGCCATCGACTTTCTAAATGAGTTGGTCGGTGCAGGTATCAGCCCAATAGGTATTGGTGCGCGTGACACCTTACGCTTAGAAGCTGGCTTTAATTTATATGGCTTAGATACCAACGAAGCAGTGTCACCGCTGGCCGCTAACATGGAAGGCTTAATCTGCTGGCAACCTGAGACGCGCAACTTTATCGGCCGCGCTGCTGTACAAGCGCAGTACACTCAAGGTGTAACCGAGAAACTTGTAGGTTTAGTGCTCGAGGAGCGCGGTGTTTTACGTGCCGGTCAACCTGTACGCATTGATAACCAAACCAATGGCGTGATCACCAGCGGTAGTTTTTCACCCACCCTTGGTAAAGCCATTGCCTTAGCGCGAGTGCCGATGAATACCGCTGACCGGGCTGAAGTTGAAATTCGACGCAAATGGTTTCCAGTGCGAGTGGTTAAGCCGCGTTTTGTCAGTCGTGGAAAGATTCTGATTTGATCTTGTATCAACAAGATCAATAATTTATAAGTGACTCTATGTAAGCTGTTTTAAGTTGATTCATCAATGTGTTGGCGACTGTCCGTACTATAAACACATAGACCTATAAAAATTTGCATTGCATCTGCTAAGGATATTAATAATATGAGTTCAATTCCTGCCGATTTACGTTATGCCAGCACTCACGAATGGGCGCGTCTCGAAGCCGATGGCACAGTGACTGTAGGCATTACTGATCACGCACAAGAAGCCTTAGGCGATATCGTATTTTTAGAGTTACCAGCACTCGAAAGCACTCTAACTGCTGCCCAGCCTGTGGGTGTAGTTGAGTCAGTGAAAGCTGCATCGGATATCCACGCACCGATCAACGGTACAGTCATAGCCGTCAATGAAGGCTTAACTGAAGCGCCTGAAGGTGTGAATACTCATCCGTATGAGAGCTGGTTTTACCGCTTACAGCCCAGCAATCCGGAGGAACTGCAGCAACTGTTAGATGCTGCAGGTTATGAGGCGGTTTGCTAAAGCGACACTTAAGCTGAAGTACGCTGCCACACTTCGAAGGTATAACCCGGCTCGGATGCTTGAGCTGGGTGTGCTTGTGCATCTGTGAGTTGCCAATGCTGCGCATCCAGCACAGGGAAAAACGTATCACCCTCAAGCTCAAGATCAATGCGGGTTAAATAGACGCGCTGCGCTAAGTTAATCGCCTGCTGATAAATCTGCCCACCACCAATTACCATCACCTCATCCACGCCCTGCTCGGCTGCCCACGCTTGACCGCGAGCGATGGCATCAGTGAGATTAGTAAAGACTTCAGCGCCAGCAAGAACAGTATCAGCCTGACGACTGATGACAATATTTAAGCGACCAGGTAACGGACGACCTAAAGATTCCCAAGTTTTGCGCCCCATAATAATCGGCTTAGCCAAAGTACGCTGCTTGAAGTAACGCAAATCAGCGGGCAAATGCCATGGCATATCATTGTCACGTCCAATCACTTGATTGCGTGTCGCTGCGACAATTAAACTGACGGGCAATGTATTGTGCATAACGATGCTCTCTTAAATATACTGAAGGCTATGGTGCTATCTTAAAGGATTCTGACGTCAATTTGGCGTTCGTTATCAGGCAGAATGGTGCACTTATTGAAACTCAATGGAATGCTTGTGACTGACGCGCTCTCACCCTTACAAACGCTCTGGCTGTGCGAAACTGTACGTCTACGCGAAGAACACACCGGACTGTTAGAAGACAGCGAAGCCTGCCGTGCGGCGCGCGTTGCGAAGGGCTCACTGGCTGAGCGCTTGCAAATACGCGGACTGTTTTTAGCACGTCGTGATGGCTTAGTCAGCGCTCTGCAACACTGGTTACAAGGTGCAAAACTAGCACTCTGGCTATTGATTATCAGTGCGATTCTATCTGGCGTAGTGTTAGCCAAAACCGCACTCAGCGGTGTGCCATTAGAGATTAATATCTTTTGGGCACTGGCTGGGCTTGTCGGTTTAAATCTGCTCAGCTTACTGGCTTGGGTTTTCAGTCTGCTATTTACCCGTAAAGCCAATTCGCCATTGAGTCACGCTTGGTTATGGCTGAGCAGTAAATTAGCCCGTGATGCTCAAGCAGCGCAATTAGCGCCAGCCTTACTCGTGTTGCTACAGCGTCATAAGCTGCTGCGCTGGGGTGTTGGACGTATTTTACACGGCTGGTGGCTGCTGGCTTTATCTACTGCCCTACTGACGTTAATTGCCCTACTGGCGACTCGGCGTTATGGCTTTGTCTGGGAATCCACCATTGTTGCCAGCGATTCATTTATTACTTTAGTGAGCAGTTTAGGCCGCCCAGCAGCGTGGTTGGGTTTTGCATTGCCCGATAGTGACTTGATTCAGCGCAGCGGTATGCAAGCCTTAGTTGATGAGCAAGCACGGCATATGTGGGCCAGTTGGCTACTGGGGATGCTGGTGGTGTATGGCATTGTGCCGCGCTTCGTGTTGAGTTTGCTGTGTGAGTGGCGCTGGCGACGTGGAATAAACAACTTAGCCCTACCAGTGGACGACCCTGCTTGGCAGATATTTCATGAGCGCGTGCAACCTAGTAGCGAGCGTCTTGGTATAGTGGATGCAGCACCTGAGCACTTACCGAGCAGTAGCGCCGGCGCACAACTCACAGGGGAAGCTGCGGTATTGGTAGCCATTGAGTTGGATAACAGTATTGACTGGCCACCTGAAGTACCTGCAAGCGTAATCAATGCAGGGGTTTTAGATACTCGCGAACAACGTCGGCAGCTCTTGGAGCAGCTCAGTAGCAACCCCCCAGCGCGCTTGCTGATTGCTTGTAACCCACAGCGCTCAGTCGATCGCGGCACTCTGCATTTAATTGCTGAACTGTCACGTACAGCAGCGCAAACACAGGTGTGGTTATTACCTACCGATACGGCAGACGAGCGTTTACACAACTGGCAAGAACAACTGGATCACTTACAACTAGCGCACCACCGGATTGCACCTTGGGCTTGGCTGGAGCATGGCAATGAATAAACCCTTAAAGCTTGCCGTAGTGGGCCATACCAATGTGGGCAAAACCTCATTGCTGCGCACCCTGACCCGTGATGTCGGCTTTGGTGCTATATCGCACCGTCCCAGTACCACTCAACACGTGGAAGGCGCGCGCTTATCGGTGGATGGCGAAGCGCTAATTGAGCTGTACGACACGCCAGGTTTTGAAGATGCGGTGGCTTTATATGACTATCTCGAACAACTGCCACGTCAGGGCGAACGCTTAGACGGCCCAGAACAAGTCCAGCGTTTTTTGCACAGCAGCGAAGCAGGCCAGCGTTTTGAGCAAGAAGCCAAGGTGCTGCGCCAATTGCTGCAATCCGATGCCGGCTTTTATGTGATTGATGCCCGTGAACCCGTACTGGCCAAATACCGTGACGAACTGGCCATCTTAGCCATGTGCGGCAAACCTTTATTACCCGTCCTCAATTTTGTAAATAGTCCCGAACAACGTGAAGCCCAATGGCGCGAAGTACTAGCGCGCCTAGGTCTGCATGCGGTGGTGCGTTTTGACACCATCACGCCACCAGTCGATGGCGAACAGCGCCTGTATGAAAACCTCAGTCTGGTGCTTGATAGCCAGCGTCCACGCCTGCAACGCCTGATTGATTACAACCAAGCACAAGTGCAAGTTCGACGCAGTGCCGCTTACCGCTTGATTGCTGAATTACTGCTTGATGTCAGCGCTTGCCGTCGTAGCGTGCACCCTGATCACTTAGATGCGGCTATACAAGAACTGCATGATGATGTGCGCCAGCGTGAACAGCGCTGTGTGGAAGCCCTGCTCAAGCTCTATGCTTTTCGTAAAGACGATGCTTTAGCAGCAGCTTTACCGCTAGAAGAAGGTCGCTGGGGTGATGATTTATTTAACCCCGCGACCATGAAACAAATGGGCGTCAAACTCGGTGGCGGCATGGCGGCAGGTGCGGTGACCGGCGCGGGCATTGACCTGATCACGGGTGGCTTAAGTTTAGGGATGGGCACAGTGGTGGGCGCAGCAGTCGGTGGTTTAACACAAACCTTTCGTAACTATGGCGACCGTTTAAAGGGCAAATGGCGTGGTGAGCGTGAACTGACAGTCAATGACAGCACTTTACGTTTACTAGCAATTCGCCAACAACGCTTACTGCATGCTTTGGAGTTGCGTGGGCATGCGGCGCAAGAGCAGATTCAATTGCAATCACCACAAGAGCACGCTTGGCGCAGCGGTGATTTAGCACAACCCCTAATCACCGCACGCGCTTACCCTGCGTGGTCGAGTTTAAATGGCAACAAGCCGCGCCAAAACTCTGAACGCAGCGAAGCAATAGCCAGTTTAGCTGCAAGCTTAGCCCAGCAAACAACAGACATTTAAAGAGCAACCTAACGCTGCTCTTTAAATCATCCGCATCTGCTTACTCAGGCTCGCCCATCTGAGTTTGCAAGTAGTTCTGAATACCAACCTTTTCAATCAAGCCCAGTTCAGTTTCTAACTGATCAATATGCTCTTCTTCGTCATCCAAAATCACTTTTAGCATATCGCGACTGACGTAATCCTGCACTGCTTCACAATGCGCAATAGCTGCAATTAAATCGGTACGCGCTTGATGCTCTAGCGCTAGATCGCTGGCGAGCATTTCTTGAGTGTTTTCACCGATATGCAGTTTGCCTAAATCCTGCAGATTGGGCAGGCCTTCGAGGAATAAAATGCGTTTAATAATGGTGTCAGCATGACGCATTTCTTCGATGGATTCTTTGTACTCCCACTTGGCGAGTACATTTAAACCCCAGTCTTTATACATACGTGAATGTAAGAAGTACTGGTTAATAGCTACGAGCTCATTCCCCAGAATACGGTTGAGATGCTCAATGACTTTGCTATCGCCCTTCATGCGCCTGCCCTCATTAAAATAAGTCTTGAGAACAGCATAGCAGACAGCTATAGCATCACGACTAAAAACTGCAGTAACGCAAAGTCAGGTGTGACTTAGATGGCGTAAGCTAAATCATCGACCGAAGCCATAAGCGTATCTTTAATCGCATGCTGAGTGATGGCTTTTGCTGTGCAGGCACACTTACCACATTGTGTGCCACAACCTGTGACTTCACGTACGTTACGCCAACTGCGCGCGCCATCTTCAACCACTTGACGGATTTTGTGGTCCGTAACATCTTTGCATAGGCAGATATACATAGGATAAGCTCTCGCAAGAAAAACAACTGTTACGAATGCTAATGATTCGCATACATAATTGCAAGAAGCTATTTCCCTTTTGTCTAGCGTTAGTCGATTTAGTACATAAAATCATGCTGATCATCACTGCCGCCAGACTGCCCCCTGCTGGATAAAACACATCCAGCAGTCTATGCCGCTCATGTTTTTATACCTGTAACTGTTGCACAGCATCCAGTAGCATTTGCTCAGTTTTTGACCAGCCTAAGCAACCATCAGTAATCGACACGCCATACTGCAAGTTATCGCACAGCGCTTGCTGACCATCCATCAAGTTACTTTCCAGCATCACCGCACGCAAACTGCGCTCACCAGCGGCACGCTGCGCTAAGACGGACTGTAAAACCTGCGGCTGCACCTGCGGATCTTTGCCGCTATTGGCATGACTGCAGTCCACCATTAATGACGCCTCTAAACCCACTTTACGCATCGCAGCGCAGGCTTGAGCAATACTGTCTGCATCATAATTAGGACCTGCATGACCTCCGCGTAAGACTAAATGCGTATCTGGATTACCTTGGGTTTCCACCAAGGCGGCGCGGCCTTGCTGGTCTAAGCCAAAATGCTGATGGGCATGAGCGGCAGAGCGCATCGCATCTAAAGCAATACCCACACTGCCATCGGTACCGTTTTTAAAACCCACCGGCAGCTCTAAACCACTGACCATTTCTCGGTGAATTTGCGACTCACTGGTGCGCGCACCAATCGCCGCCCAGCTCAATAGGTCATCAAAGTAGCTGGCAGCTAAGGGCTGTAATAACTCTGTGGCAACCGGTAAATCCAACTCCAACATGCGCAACATCAACTGACGTGACAGTTGTAAACCCTGCGCCATATCAGCGCTACCATCTAAATGCGGGTCATACAGCAAACCTTTCCAGCCCACAGTGGTGCGTGGCTTTTCAATATAAATACGCATAGCGAGCAACATATGCTCGCTAACCTGACTGGATAACTTAGCCAAACGCTCAGCATACTCAAGCGCTTCGTCGATGCTATGAATTGAGCAGGGGCCAACCACTACGAGCAATCGCGAATCTTCGCCACTTAGAATCGCTCGCACTTGCTCGCGCTGCTGCTGCACGCGACGCGCCAGCTCTGCACTTAAGGGTAATTGTTGGCGCAGCTCGTGAGGGCTGGCAAGAGCCTGCGTTTTACGGCCTGTGGGTAACACAATATTAGCATTGGCTGCGGTAAGGGCTGCAGTGTTGTGATCGAATGCTAGAGCAGTATGTAGAGCGTTCATAATTGTCCTTATATCAGCGGTTGAACCGCTGTAGGTTTTATCGAGTCAATCGTCTTAAGCTATTGGGTAGGGCTAATTTATGGTTACTAAATCGCCAGCTCAAATCATCGAAACGCTGTGGATAACGTGCATAGATTGCCATGTTGCTGTCCTCTTAAATATTCAAAAACTTAAATTCTAAAAACAAAAAACCCCGGGTGGGAAGCCAACCGGGGTTTTCATAAAGCAGTGGTAGGCGTCCTAGTTAAAGAGGCCCACCTGTATGGATATCAGGCGCGCCTTGGGCTAAACCAATATCCATAAAAATAATACGCAACAGAGTCATTTAATCCACGCGCACGGTTCATCGCAGCAGCACTAGGCTGAGTAATCAATAGTGTTTTCAATGCGTGATTTAACATAAATAACTCCAAACAATGCAATTAACATACTGCATGCGTATCAGCAGCGCAAGCGCGCTTAACGGTCAGTGCGGTAAATTTTCTCGCCATTCAGTTTGCTGCTCCAAGGTAAACCTGAGTTTTGCCAGCCGTTTTTCACCCGCATACCGGCTTGTGGGCCTTCACTTTCTGCACCACCCTGAAAACCATTCACCACAAAGCGTGCATTGACTAAACCGGCTTCACGTAAAACGATAGCACTGGGCTCACCACGCTCACTACCCGAGCGGCACATGGTAATCACTTCAGTATTTTCATCCCAACCACGCTTGGCCAGTTCAGCTTTAATTTGCGCAACAAACTCTGGGTTGCGCTCCATGGGAAAAATATTACGCTCAGCATTCCACTTGCTGCGATCCGCCATTAAAAATGGAATATTGACATCCACCGCATCAGTAAAACCCACAAACATAATTTCAACCGGATCACGCACATCGACTAACAGCACGCGCTCTTCAGTTTGCTGAGTTTTCGCATAAGCATCTTCAGCACTGATAGCCAGTTCAACGGCCTGCACAGAAAACACCGCTAAAGATAGTACCGCAGCACTGATTAAACTTTGTAGACGAGTCATGTTGGCTCTCCAATCAATAAGTATCAACACAATACACTATTATAGATTATCTGTAACAGCCCATCTTATCACCCGTCCACTTAAGCTGAATCAGGATGTATCAATCGCGCAAACTGAGTACTGTCCAACCACGCTGCACAGCAATCTCACGCAAGGTATCATCAGGATCAACGGCTATCGCATGCGCCACTTGCTCGAGCAGCGGTAAGTCGTTATAAGAATCGCTGTAAAAATAGCTGTCGTCTAGAGTGGCTTGATGCTCAGCCAACCAGGTATTAAGACGAGTGATTTTCCCCGCCTGAAAGCTGGGCACATCCACCAATTCACCGGTGTACTGGCACTCGTGCATACCGCATTCAGTGGCAATTAAATGCTCAACGCCCAAACGCTGAGCAATCGGCCCAGTAATAAAACGATTGGTCGCAGTAATAATCATCACTAGATCACCTGCCGCACGGTGCTTAGCGATTAGCGCCTCACCTTTGGGCAAGATCATCGGCTCAATACAGTCACGCATAAAACCTGCATGCCATTCATCGAGCACAGCTTTATCAGTCTGGCCCAAGACTTCTTGGCAGAAATTTTGATAAGCAATCACATCCAACTGACCGGCAACATAGTCAGCATAAAACTGATCATTTTTTGCACGATAAGCATCAGCATCCACCAAACCACGCGAACATAAATACTCGCCCCACTGGTGATCACTGTCGCCCGCTAATAAGGTGTTATCCAAGTCAAAAATAGCCAATCGCACGGCAGATACCTTAATCAATGATAAAAGAGCCTCCAGCATAACGATTTTCAGCGCGCCTGCCCATGCGGACTAGAAAGCGCGTTGCCGCTCTAGCGCGCTTTGTGGAACAATGGAGACAATAATTTTAATCTAGGATGCGGACATGATTGATTCAGATGGGTTTCGTCCGAACGTCGGCATCATCCTGACCAACGATAACGGACAAGTACTGTGGGCGCGCCGCGTCAACCAAGATGCGTGGCAGTTTCCACAAGGTGGAATTAACCCCAACGAAAGCGCTGAACAGGCGTTATACCGTGAGTTACATGAAGAAATTGGCCTGCAAGAGCATGATGTTGAAATCCTCGCTTGCACCCGTGGCTGGTTGCGCTATCGTTTACCGCAACGCTTAGTACGCACGCACAGTCAGCCTTTGTGTATCGGTCAAAAACAAAAGTGGTTTTTGCTGCGTTTGCGTAGCAGTGATGAACGTGTGCGTATGGATCTGACTCCCAAGCCTGAGTTTGATGGCTGGCGTTGGGTCAGCTATTGGTATCCGTTGGGGCAAGTCGTTGCCTTTAAACGTGATGTTTACCGCCGTGCTTTAAAAGAGCTGGCCTACCAACTTCCTATTCGAGACTAAACCTAAGTTGTCCGACTCCACGCGCACTGATAGCAGCATGCTCACTATGCTGCGCATGATCTCCCAAGAAGTGAACGCTGCTAAAGATTTACCCGCAGCGTTGGCGATTATCGTTAAGCAAGTGCGCGTAGCGATGAACAGTCACGTCTGCTCAGTGTATTTATATGATATTGAGCGTGACCGTTATGTGTTGATGGCCACTGAAGGTTTAAATAAGCGCGCGGTGGGCAAGGTCAGCATGGCTTCACATGAAGGCTTAGTCGGCTTAGTTGGCAGCCGCTCAGAAACCATTATCTTGGAAGATGCCACCAGCCATCCGCGCTTTGCCTATTTCCCAGAAACTGGCGAAGAGCGTTATGCATCTTTTCTAGGCACCCCAATTATTCACCACCGCCAAGTGATGGGCGTCTTAGTGGTGCAGCAAAAAGAACGTCGCCAATTTGACGAGGGCGATGAGGCCTTCTTAGTAACCATGAGCGCGCAACTCTCTGGCGTCATCGCTCACGCCGAAGCCACCGGTTCCATTCGCGGTTTGGGTAAGCAAGGTAAAGGGATCCAAGAAGCGCGCTTTATTGGTGTACCCGGTGCGCCAGGTGCCGCTTTAGGTACGGCCGTCGTGGTGTTGCCTATTGCTGATTTGGATGTGGTGCCGGATAAAATGGTCAGCGGTGTTGCCGAGCAGTTAGCCTTGTTTGAGCACGCACTCGAATCAGTGCGTGCAGATATTCGCAGCCTGTCCAAGCGTTTATCCACACAACTGCGCCCGCAAGAGCGCGCCTTATTTGATGTGTATCTAATGATGCTGGATAACACCGCACTGGCCGGTGATGTGATGCGTGTGATTCGCACCGGCCAATGGGCACAAGGTGCATTACGCCAAGTGGTTAGCGAGCATGTGCAACGTTTTGAGCATATGGATGACGATTATTTGCGTGAACGCGCTTCCGATGTCAAAGATCTGGGGCGGCGTTTGCTCTCCTATCTGCAGCAAGCACAGCAACAAACCTTGGTCTATCCCGATAATACGATTTTAGTCAGTGAAGAACTGTCGCCGGCGATGCTCGGTGAAGTGCCAGCAGAAAAACTGGTCGGCTTGGTCTCAGTACTGGGCTCACGTAACTCGCATGTGGCGATTTTAGCCCGCGCCATGGGCATCCCAACTGTTGTAGCGGCGGTTGACCTACCTTACACCCGCCTCGATGGTATTGAGTTGATTCTCGATGGCTATCATGGCGACGTGTTCACTAACCCCAGTGCTTTATTGCGCCAGCAATACGCTGAAGTGGTGGAAGAAGAGCGCTTAATCAATAAAGATTTAGACAGCTTACGCAGCCTGCCCTGTGTCACCTTAGACGGTCATCAATTACCGCTCTGGGTCAATACGGGCTTACTCGCAGATGTGAAACGAGCGCAACAACGCGGCGCTGAAGGCGTTGGTCTGTATCGCTCTGAAGTCGCCTTTATGGGCACGTCGCGCTTTCCGAGTGAAAGCGAGCAAGTGCAAATGTACCGTGAACAGCTGGAAGCATTTCACCCTTTACCCGTGACCATGCGCACCTTAGATATCGGTGGTGATAAGCCGCTCAGCTATTTCCCGATTAAGGAAACCAACCCCTATCTGGGCTGGCGTGGCATACGCATTACCTTAGACCATCCAGAGATTTTCCTCGTGCAAGTGCGGGCCATGATTAAAGCCAGCGTAGGTCTGAATAACCTGCATATTTTGCTGCCAATGATTTCGGGCGTGCATGAACTGGACGACGCCCAGCATTTGATTCATCGCGCTTGGGGTGAGCTGACTCAGGAAGGTTTAGATGTACAGATGCCACAAGTTGGCGTGATGATTGAAGTGCCTTCTGCGGTCTATCAAGCCCGTGAACTGGCGCGCATGGCTGATTTTTTATCGGTTGGCTCCAACGACTTAACCCAATACTTACTGGCTGTAGACCGCAATAATGCACGGGTTGCTGCTTTATACGATTACTTGCACCCAGCAGTATTAATGGCGCTGCAAGATGTAGTCACCGCAGCGCATGCTGAGGGCAAGCCGGTGAGTATTTGCGGAGAAATGGCCGGTGATCCGGTCGCTGCAGTGCTGTTATTGGCGATGGGCTTTGATAGTTTATCAATGAACTCCACCCACCTGCCGAAAGTAAAATGGCTGCTGCGAAAAATGACTTTAGCGCACGCGCAAGCCTTACTTGCAGAAGTCGCACACTTAGATAACCCACAAGTGATTCACAGCACACTCAATCTGGCACTGGGTAATTTAGGCTTAGGTAAAGTGCTTAATCCCGCTTCCAGTGTACAAACTTAAGCATCACGCGCTCAGCTGCTTACTCTGTGCGCGTTAACCTGCACTACACAGGCAGGTCACGGATCCAGCCTCAACAAAGCCGTTTGATCAGTTCAGCTCAATCTGTGCCTGCCCAACATACTCACCTTGCACGCTATAGCTGCGCTCGGTCAGTGCGGTGAATCCATCTGCACGGCGGCGCAGCAAGCTGGTCACCCGTGTACCGTAAGCGTCCCCACGAATAAAAATGCTGGAAAGCATGCGCTCCATCGCTAAACCCACACCCGTATCAGGCAATTGATCATCCGCAGCGCGCTGCTCATCCTGCATCAATGCGAACAGCTGCGCATCTGTCGCCTCTAAATGCTGGGAAAAAGCACTACGCACTCGCACTAACTTTGGCCAAGGTGTGTCTAAACTGCCATTACACAGCGCATAAATGCCTGGACTTAAACGTATTGGGCGTGGCTGTGTAGAGCTGAGATACCACATGGACTGCGCATCACCGACCAACAGGTTAAAGCCACTGTATTGGCTGATCTGGGTTGCGACTTCAAGCAAATATGCCTGCGGGGATTGTTGTCCAGCCAGGTAATCACTGACCAAAGCACCGCGTGACTGCGCACCTAATGGCAGCCTGGTATTGCGGATATTAGTTAAAGTCGCAAAGCGCCCCTGCTGAGCAACACCCAACCAAGTACCACCCGCTTCTAAATCACGACCAGCATAAATTGCCGGCTGATCGGTCCACTGTGCTAATGCGGCACTCGGGCGCGCATGCATTTCATCACGGTTAGCGAGCAACAATAAAGGCTGTTGACTATCAGGTTGCCAAGCAAATACCACTAAACACATAGAAAACTCGAGAACAATATTATAGATAAATGATTATAAGACGCTGACACAGCCAAACTGAGCTTATTTTTGCTGGCTTTGCGGTGTAACTCGCAAAACCTCTTCGATTGTCGTTAATCCTGCAGCAACTTTTTGTGCTCCCGACAGACGTAAACTACGCATACCGTCACGAAAAGCCTGATGTTTTAACTTTACCAAATCAGTATTTTCCAGAATCAAGGGCTTAATGACCTCATTAATCTGCATGATTTCATAAACACCAGCGCGACCATGATAGCCCGTATCTCGACACTCTAAACAGCCAACAGCTTGCTGAGCTCCTTTGGGCAAAGGAGCACTCCATGGCTGAGTCAAGGCTTGCCAGGCATCCTCATCAATCGCAACCGGCTCTTTGCAATGCGGACACAGGGTGCGCACCAAACGCTGCGCCATCACCCCCAGCAGCGTTGCTTTAAGCAAATAATATGGCACTCCCAATTCCAACAAACGAGTAATCGCACTGGGCGCATCATTAGTATGCAGAGTCGAAAGCACCAAATGCCCAGTTAACGCAGCTTGAATAGCCATTTCAGCGGTTTCTAAGTCGCGAATTTCGCCGATCATGATGATATCGGGGTCTTGACGCATAAGCGCACGAATCCCGGTGGCAAAGTTTAAATCAATATTATGCTGCACCTGCATCTGATTAAACGCCGGCTCAATCATCTCAATCGGGTCTTCAATGGTGCAGACATTCACCTCTTCAGTCGCCAACTGTTTGAGCGTGGTATATAAAGTGGTGGTTTTTCCTGATCCGGTTGGACCCGTGACCAAAATAATGCCGTTAGGCTGGCTCGTCATACTACGCCAGCGCTGCAAATCATCCGCTGAAAAGCCAAGCTGATCAAAAGTTTTGAGCAGCACTTCGGGATCAAAAATTCGCATCACCAGCTTTTCACCAAAGGCAGTCGGCATAGTTGAAAGGCGCAGTTCAACTTCACTACCATCAGGCGTTTTAGTTTTCACACGACCATCTTGCGGCTTGCGCTTTTCCGCGACGTTCATGCGTCCTAGCGACTTTAAACGGCTGGTCACCGCCATAGTAACTTGCGCAGGCAAGCGGTACACCGTATGCAATACACCATCAATTCGAAAGCGCACAGAACCTTGCTCACGCCGCGGCTCGATATGAATATCACTGGCACGCTGCTGAAAAGCATACTGAAACAGCCAATCCACAATATTAACAATATGCGCATCATTGGCATCAGGTTCTTGATCGCTGGCACCTAAATTCAACAGTTGCTCAAAATTACCGACGCCACTGATCAATTGATCGCTAGCTGATGCACCAGAGACTGAGCGCGCTAGGCGATAAAACTCATTGGTAAAACGCTGAATATCACTGGGATTAGCAATAACTTGCTTAATGGGGCGGCGTAAGGTGTGCGCTAAATTACTTTCCCAACTGCGGGCAAAAGGCTGCGCACTGGCGATGGTAACGCAGGTGTTATCAGCCGCAATGGCTAAGATTTTATGGCGTTTTGCAAAAGCATAGGACATCAGCGGGGTGACCGCTGCAACATCAATCTTTAATGGATCAATACGTACATAAGGCTGCTGCACCCACTGCGCCAGCCACACTGTAAGTGCTTCAAGGTCAAGCTTGCGGCCAGGATGTAAAAGGTCGGTGAGTTGTTGCGTTGCCAGATACTCAAGCGGATGTAGGCTTAAGGTTGCGGTATCGCCACGTCGCGCGGCTAAACAGGCATCTGCGGCGTCTTGACTTATCCGCCCCTGTTGAACCAACTGCACTAAGATTTCAGTCAAATCAAGCAAGCGATCTCTAGCTATAGATGACATCAGCAACTCCCAGTTAAACCCTGTCCAGTAGGCGACACAATACTATATACACTAACATTGTGTCGCATGGAGAGCTTACACAGCGCGCATTAATTGTTTCCAAGCATTCAGCGTTAAGACTGTCCCCAGCAACTCTCGACGCGCAACGAGCGCCTCAGCGTCCAGCGGCTGCAAAGCGAGTTGATGTAGCTCACGTAACACACCAAATAAGCGATCACTGTCAACGAGGTCTGTAATATGACGAGCAGCCTGTAACCAAGCCAGTAGGCGTTCAATACGTGGCGTCTGCTCAACAAGATCTTCTGGTTGACGCATATAGCGATTCACCTGCAGAGCTTGAGCTTCTTCTTTTAAGAACTGCAATAACCAGCTTTCTAATGCTGCAGCACCCTGACGCGCACCACGTGCGGTACGCTTTTGCTGCCATTGTGCACCCTGCAACCAAACAGCCATCTGCAGTGATAACACCCCCCAGCGCGTATTGTTGAGCTCATTCGCAAACTCCACTGGCGTTGCCTCTCGTACATCCTGATCATCAGCCCCAGCTAGAATCCGTACACGCCAATCATCAATTAAAGCATCCAACTGTGCACGTAATGCACTACTAGAAGCTCGAGGTACCGCTTGGCCTAAGCTCGCTAATACAGCACGTAAACTGACCAACTGCTGCAACCATTGCTCGAGCAATTTCCAATGACCATTAAAGCGGTACTGCTCAGCTAAACGCTGACTGTTACCCAATAACTGCCAAGCCACTGCTGCAAACGCGTCATCTAGCGGCATCTCAGCAGTCAATTCAGCAGGCTGTGCTGCGACGCTATAGCTATTGGCATCAAATAAACGATAACCACGCTCCGCTTTACTGATATCACAAGGCATTAACGCCACATCAGCTGCTAATTCCAGCGCTAGCTCAAATAATGCGGCTGGATCACCTGCGCGCAACTCTAACTCTACTTCGCAAATATCTTCTTGTTGCGTATCCGCAATAACTAAACCTTGATCCAGAGCTACTTCAACCACAGTCTCTACACCATCGCGCTGCCAGCGTAATTCAGCAAATTGGCGCTTAAAGTCGGTACTGAACACAACCTTTAATTGCTTCTTATCCAACTCACGCAAACTTTCAGGCCAGCAACTATCATCAAGATGGCTGAGCACTAAACGATTACTTTTTAAATACCAATCAAACTCATTACGCTCAGATAATCCAGCAACACTGGCACCCTTACTCTTTAAAGTTTGGATCAATTGCTCGCCATCACGACGAATGCGCAGCGCCACTTGGCTGTTAGCCAAGGCAAAATCGGCTGTATCGTAATACCGGTTAAGCAGTTCACGGGTCTGCCACTCACCTACGCCACGCGCCACTAAACTGGGGTGTTCACGCAGCGTAGCAAGGCTTGTAGGGCTGATGCGGAGCTTTATTTCGGTTTCTTTAGCCATGTTATTCTCAATTCAAATTGTTGCTAGTGTATCGCTATGCTGGTCGAACCCTATAACAGCATCGTATAATCAAGGCTGTCATTAGAAAATCGAGCGCAGCTCTCTATGTCGATAAACCCGTTTGTTAGTTTGTTTGGTCGTTCGCCCATTGGGCCCATGCAGCAGCATATTGCTAAAGCACACGAATGTGCTTCAAATCTGGTGCCTTTCTTTCAAGCAGTCATTGCTGAAGATTGGGCGCGTGTTGAGCAAGTACAGCAAGAGATGTCTCGGCTTGAAAAAGAAGCCGATAAACTCAAGCGCAACGTGCGTATTCACCTACCTAAAAGTCTATTTTTACCAGTGCCGCGTTCAGACTTACTTGAACTGCTCAGTGTACAGGACAAAGTGGCCAACCGCGCAAAAGACATTGCTGGGTTAATGCTGGGTCGTCAAATGACCATCCCGCAACCACTGCAGCCGATGATTCTTGCCTTTGTGCAGCGCGTAGTGGATGCCAGTGATCAAGCTCTGACCGCGATGAATGAGTTAGATGAAATTCTGGAAACAGGTTTTGGTAACCGTGAGGTCAATCGTGTCACTGCCATGATCGAGGTGCTTGAAGAGATTGAGCACGACACGGATCGCATGCAGATTGAAGTACGCCGTACACTTTTCAAGCTGGAAAAAGATCTGCCACCTGTCGATGTTATGTTTTTGTACACCATCATCGAATGGATCGGTGATGTGGCTGATCGCGCTGAGCGCATCGGTAACCGATTGGAACAATTGCTCGCACGCTGATGTATAGCGTGCCCCACCTGGAACAAGCGGATTTTTTATGTCTCTTTTAACAGACTATGGCTTCATACTTCTATTATTGGCCTGTCTTTTTGGTTTTTTTATGGCGTGGGGCGTGGGTGCCAATGACGTTGCTAACGCCATGGGTACTTCAGTCGGCTCAGGCGCTCTGACCATTAAACAAGCCATTATCGTAGCAATGGTATTTGAGTTTTGTGGTGCTTATTTAGCGGGCGGTGAAGTTACTGAGACCATTAAAAACGGCATCGTTGATATCGATGTTATGACTGCAGATTTATTGGTACTGGGGATGATGTCAGCACTGCTGGCGGCAGGAACATGGCTGCTCATTGCTACAAGCAAAGGCTGGCCGGTCTCTACCACTCATACCATTATTGGTGCTGTAGTTGGTTTTGCAGCCTTTGGTGTGTCATTTGATGCTGTGCATTGGAGTGCCATTATTCCAATCACTATGAGCTGGGTGGTCACACCATTCTTATCCGGTTTGTTAGCTTTTGGCTTATTTGTTAGCGTACAAAAATTGATTATCAATACTGATAACCCGTTTGAAAATGCTAAACGTTATGTGCCTTTTTATATGTTTCTAACCGGTTTTATGGTTGCCTTAATGACTCTGTCTAAGGGACTTAAGCATGTTGGTTTAAATATCAATAGTGAGCAAAGCGTAGTCTTGGCGGTATGTGCGGGACTGCTAGTGATGATGCTTGGTATCTTCTTGCTACGCCGTGTACAAATTGAGCCTAACGCTGACCGCAGCACCTATTTTGCCAGCGTAGAAAAAGTCTTTGCGACTTTGATGATTTTTACCGCTTGTTCAATGGCGTTCGCGCATGGTGCCAATGACGTAGCTAATGCTGTGGGTCCATTAGCAGCCATTGCAGGTGTGATTCAAAACAATGGTTTGGCTGAACTAGGTGCCAAATCTGCAGTTCCAGCTTGGGTATTGTTGCTAGGTGCTTTGGGTATTGTGATTGGTTTAGCAACTTATGGTTATAAAGTGATTGCGACTGTTGGCCGTGGCATCACAGAACTGACTCCAAGCCGTGGTTTTGCAGCTGAACTGGCGACGGCATCTACAGTAGTAGGCGCATCAGCCATTGGCTTGCCGGTCTCAACCACCCACACTCTAGTTGGTGCTGTATTGGGTATTGGTTTAGCTCGCGGTATCAGTGCCTTGAACCTGCGTGTAATTGGCTCGATCTTTATGTCATGGGCTATTACCTTGCCGGCTGGTGCTTTCTTAGCCATTGTGTTCTTTAGTATTTTGAAACTCATCTTTCTTTAATACTTAAACACTACGTTTTTCAGGTCTGCGTGATTGCGCATGACCTGAAAAAACGGCACTGTTACTGTTCAGTGACAGCTTATAATTCTAAATATTAACTCCTTTTTAGCTGTCGCCATGACTGGATGCACTCATGCACGATTACGTTAACTCGCTACGTCACTCTTTACCTTATATTAACGCTCACCGTGAGCGCACTTTTGTGGTGATGCTGCCCGGTGAAAGCATCGCCCATGAGAACTTTGGCAACACCATCCATGACTTAGTCTTACTGCACAGCTTAGGTGTACGTTTGGTCTTGGTGTTTGGTTCGCGCCCACAAATTGAGGCGCGCCTGACTCTGCAAGGTTTAGAGTCCCACTACCATCAAGATTTACGCATTACCGATACGGCTACGTTGAGCTGCGTTCTGGATGCGGTAGGCCAATTGCGCGCGGCGATCGAAGCCCGTTTATCCATGGATATGGCCGCCTCACCCATGCACGGTGCGCGCTTGCGTGTGGCTGGCGGTAACTTTGTCACCGCACGGCCTTTGGGGGTCATTGATGGCGTGGACTATCAACACACTGGCGAAGTACGCCGTATTGATAGTAAAGGCATCAAGCGCTTACTCGATGACCGCACCATTGTCCTGTTACCCCCCATAGGTTACTCACCAACGGGCGAGACATTTAACCTAGCCAGTGAAGATATCGCTACGCGCGCAGCGATTGAACTCGAGGCGGATAAGTTACTGTTATTCAGCGCTGAGCAAGGCTTACTTGATATCAATGGTACATTGATTCGTGAGTTACCTACTCTGCATGCCGAACAACATATCCAACGCTTTAAAACCCACAAGCAACTAGAACAAGCTGAGCTATTGCAGGCTGCAGTCAGCGCTTGCCGTGGTGGCGTTCAGCGCTGTCATATTATTAGTTACCATGCCGATGGTGCGCTACTTACAGAAATGTTCACTCGCGATGGTTGTGGCACCTTGGTTGATGAGGGTCAATTCGAACAAGTACGTGAAGCGCAGATTGAAGATGTGGGCGGGCTCTTAGAGCTTATTCGTCCACTGGAAGAACAAGGCATTCTAGTGCGCCGTTCGCGCGATCTGCTTGAACGTGAAATCACTCAATTTAGTATTGTTGAGCGCGATGGTTTGATTATCGCTTGTGCAGCACTGTACCCATTCCCCGAGCAAGCCACTGGGGAACTGGCTTGTTTAGCTGTGCATCCTGAATACCGTCACGGTGGTCATGGCGATATATTACTGGAACGTATTGAGAAACGCGCTCGTAATTTACAGCTCAATTCACTGTTTGTACTGACAACACGCACCGCTCACTGGTTTCAAGAACGCGGCTTCCAGAGTTGTGCTGTTGAACAACTACCGCAGACTAAAGCCTCTTTATACAATTTTCAGCGTAACTCTAAAGTCTTTAGAAAAACCTTGGACTAATGGTGTTTATCCTTAAAAGTCATTAGAGTGTTGATATGTTGCTATTTATTTGATACTTAGCGGCTAACAACACAGTACAGCAGCTCAAAAGACTCTGCGCTGTGTTTACAATAATTAAGGAGAACTCCCATGATCAAAGGCAAAACCCTCGCATGGGCACTGTCCATGACCCTAGCTGGTATGAGCTTAAGTGGTATGGTGCAGGCCGAAGAAAAGTACGTCACTATTGGTACTGGCGGACAAACCGGCGTGTACTACGTTGCTGGCCAATCTATTTGTCGCTTTATCAACCGTGACAGTAAGAAAACCGGCGTACGCTGCAATGCTCCAGCTAGTGGTGGCGGTGTTGCTAACGTTAACGGTATTCGTAGTGGCGAATTTAACTTTGGCGTCATGCAATCAGACCACCAATACAAAGCGATGAAAGGTCTTGCACCTTTTGCAGCTGAAGGTCCAATGGACGATATGCGTGCATTATTCTCACTGCAGAGTGAAGTATTCACTGTATTAGCTCGCCGTGACTCTCATATCGCCAACTTCAATGATTTAAAAGGTAAGCGCGTTAATATCGGTAACCCAGGTTCCGGTCAGCGTGACACTCTTGAAGAAATCATGCAGAAAAAAGGCTGGACTAATAAAAGCTTTGCTTTAGCTTCGGAGCTTAAACCCGCCGAACAAGCCAGCGCACTCAATGACAACAACATTGATGCTATGACTTACTTTGTTGGTCACCCCAATGGTGCAATTCAAGAAGCAACCACTACGGTTGATGCTGTTTTAGTGCCAGTGACAGGACCAGAGATTGATGCTTTGTTAGCTGAAAAAAGCTACTACACCAAAGCTGAAATCCCAGGTGGTATCTATACTGGTAACGACCTGCCGACCCCTTCTATTGGTGGTAAAGCAGTACTCTCAACCAGTAGCAAAGTCAGTGACGACTTAGTTTATCAACTGGTTAAATCTGTATTTGACAACCTCGATCGCTTCAAGCGTCTGCACCCTGCATTTAAAGATTTAAAAGCTGAAGAAATGATTGAAGCAGGATTATCAGCGCCGTTGCATGACGGTGCGATTCGTTACTACAAAGAGCGTGGCTGGTTATAACTGTCCACGACTGGAAGTTGTTGCACCATCTCAATACGTCGGCGCTAAACTCAGTGCTGACGTATTGGCTTCTTTAGATTTTAAGCAGGTTAGCTGCCATGTCCGACAAACATATTTCCGCCGAAGAACTTATTGCACAAGACTCAGGCGCACGTTTACCTGACGGCGTGATGGCGCATGTTATTGCCAGCCTTGCTTTACTCTGGTCAATGTTCCAACTGTGGATTGCTTCACCACTACCCTTTATATTTCGTATCGGTGTATTTAACGATACTGAAACACGCTCGATTCACTTAACATTTGCGCTGTTACTGGCATTTCTAGCTTATCCAGCCTTTAAACGCTCCCCGCGCAATCGCGTCCCCTTACAGGATATTGCTCTGGGCTTAATTGCTGCTGCGAGTGCTGCTTATTTATTTATTTTTTATAAAGATTTATCGCTACGTCCAGGCAGCTTAACCACCTTTGACTTAGTCACCGCCTGTATCGGTGTTCCTTTATTGCTCGAGGCTACACGCCGTACTTTAGGGCCACCACTGGCCATTATTGCCTTACTGTTCTTAACTTATAGTGTCGCCGGACCTTATATGCCGGACATGCTCGCGCATCGCGGTGTCAGTTTTACTGCGCTGGCCAACCACCAATGGATCACTACTGAAGGTGTATTTGGTATTGCTCTGGGTGTCTCTACTAGCTTTGTTTTCTTATTTGTACTCTTTGGCGCTTTACTAGAGCGTGCTGGTGCCGGTAACTATTTTATTCAGCTCGCTTTTAGCTTATTAGGTCATATGCGTGGCGGCCCTGCTAAAGCAGCTGTTGTAGCCTCTGGTTTGACGGGAATGATTTCAGGTTCCTCAATAGCCAACGTTGTGACCACGGGTACCTTTACCATTCCAATGATGAAGCGCGTTGGTTTTTCATCTGAAAAAGCCGGTGCTGTAGAAGTTGCCTCATCAGTGAACGGACAGATTATGCCGCCAGTCATGGGCGCTGCTGCATTTTTAATGGTCGAGTATGTCGGTATTCCCTATGTAGAAATCATTAAACATGCATTTTTGCCAGCGGCAATTTCCTATATCGCACTGCTCTATATTGTGCATTTAGAAGCCCTAAAACTGGGTATGCAGCCAATAGGAAACCATAAGCCTAAACCTTGGCTGCGCCGCTTAACAGGCTTTGCCTTTGGCGCTGCTTTGATTTCTGGTATCTCATTATTTGTGTACTACGGCTTAGGTTGGCTCAAGCCTGCTTTGGGTGAGCACGCACTCTTAGGTATTGGTATTTTATTAGCAGCAACTTACCTTGGCTTACTCAAAGTTGCTGCCAGTAATCCGCCGCTACCTGCAGAAGATCCTGATAAGCCACTAGAAGAGCTACCCAAAACACGGACCGTTTTACTATCTGGCTTACATTTTATTTTGCCGGTTGTAGTGCTTGTTTGGTGCTTGATGGTTGAACGCTTATCCCCTGGCCTATCGGCGTTTTGGGGTAGCGTGATGCTTATCTTTATTCTGCTCACACAACGCCCTATTTTGACTTGGATGCGCACTGATCGCAGCTATGACCATGGCGGTTGGACAGATGGCATCATTGATCTACGTGAAGGCATGATTGCCGGCGCGCGCAATATGATTGGTATTGGTATTGCGACTGCAGCAGCAGGGGTCATCGTTGGTGCCGTATCACAAACTGGCGTCGGCTTAGTACTGGCAGACTTAGTCGAATTACTCTCCATGGGTAATTTACTGTTGATGCTACTGTTTACCGCTGTATTCAGCTTGATTCTGGGCATGGGTTTACCGACCACAGCTAACTATATAGTCGTGTCGAGCTTATTAGCACCGGTGATTGTGACCTTGGGCCAACAAAACGGTTTAATCGTGCCGCTGATTGCTGTGCACCTCTTTGTCTTCTATTTCGGCATTATGGCTGACGTCACTCCACCTGTGGGGCTGGCCTCATTCGCTGCAGCCGCAGTTTCAAAAGGGGATCCGATTAAAACAGGGATACAGGCTTTCTATTACAGTTTACGTACCGCTGCCCTGCCGTTCTTATTTATCTTCAATACAGATTTACTACTGATTAATATTGGTGTGATGCACGGTATTTTAATCTTTATTGTCGCGACCATAGCCATGCTGATTTTTGCAGCGGGCACCCAAGGTTGGTTTATCACCCGCAGCCGTTGGTATGAAAGCGCCTTACTCTTATTAGTTGCCTTTACTTTATTCCGCCCAGGCTTCTGGATGGATATTGCCCATGACCCTTATCAGGACATTCCACCTAGTCAGTTACAGCAAGCCTTAGGCGCTGTCGATGAAGGCAGCCAACTGCGCTTGCGTATCCAAGGTGAAGATGAACTGGGCGAGCCACGGGAGTTTGTTGTATTACTACCAGTGCCCGCCGGTGATAGCGCAGATACGCGCATGCAAGCACTCGGTTTAAGTCTGATTGAAGAAGACGGGAGAACATTAGTGGATAGCGTCACGTTTGCCAGCCAAGCTGCTGATCTAGGTCTCGAGTTTGATCAGCAAATATTACTTGTGCGCGCTCCCACTGATCGGATGCCTAAAGAAATAATGTGGATACCCGGTCTATTATTACTTCTGGTTGTGAGCACATTGCAGTGGCGTAGAAAACGTAGAACACAACTAGGCTTACGCAATAACGAGAGAATGGTCTCTCATTAATTTAAAACATTTAGGTACAGCATGAAGCAATCTATATTAGTTACCGGTGGTGCAGGCTATATCGGCTCACATACCACTTTAGCCCTGCTGGAAGCAGGGCATGATGTCATTGTTTTAGATAACTTAGCTAATAGCTCGCAGGAGTCACTGCGTCGTGTTGAGCGTATTTGTGGTAAAACGGCCACATTTATTGAAGGTGATATTCGGGATCGCGAATTACTCGATTCAATTTTTGCTCGTCACTCGATTCAAGCTGTCTTACATTTTGCCGGTTTAAAAGCTGTTGGAGAAAGCGTACAACAACCACTGGCTTATTATGAAAACAATGTCAGCGGCAGTGTTGTCTTATTTCAAGCCATGGCTGCAGCAAATGTTTTTAACTTGGTATTCAGTTCTTCTGCTACGGTTTATGGCGAACCTAAAGAAATGCCAATCAGCGAAAGTTGCCCAACCGGTACACCTACCAATCCTTATGGTCGCTCCAAATTGATGGTGGAAGAAATACTCCGTGATCTCGCAATTTCAGAATCACGCTGGAGTATCGCTTTGCTACGCTACTTTAACCCAGTAGGTGCACACGCCAGCGGACTGATTGGTGAAGACCCAAATGGTATTCCAAATAATCTAGTTCCCTATATCAGCCAAGTTGCTGTGGGTAAACTGCAGCAGCTTTCTGTATACGGTAACGACTATCCAACTGTAGATGGCACTGGTGTGCGTGATTATATTCATGTTGTCGACTTGGCGAAGGGTCACTTAAAAGCTCTGGATAAAATTACCGATTCGCAAGGTGTCCATATCTGGAATTTAGGCACTGGACAGGGTTATAGCGTATTGCAGATGGTTAACGCTTTTGAACAGGCTGCTGGCGTAAAAGTACCCTATGCTTTAGTTGCACGGCGCAGCGGTGACATCGCTGAGTGCTGGGCTGACCCGAAAAAGGCGGCACGCGAGCTGGGCTGGACAGCAGAGCATAGCTTGGACGATATGATGCTTGATACCTGGCGCTGGCAGCAAAACAATCCCAATGGGTTTAGTCAGTAAACGTAGCCGTGTGCGTAGCACTATACTTAACTGCTTAAAAAATAGCCGCCTTACTGCTGAGTTAAACCTCAGATTGCAAGGCGGCTATTGCTTTAAAAACACTTAGGAGTACTAAGTACTGATGGTTTCGGTTTGTCACAACACAAATACCTATACCGCATCCTTGTCAGTGTTATTTAAAGTTCTTCTGGATCAGCTTATTGAGCCAACCGACGATGCCCGCACGGAACATCAATACGCAAATAACGAAAATCCCCCCTAAAATCACATGCACCCATTCGCCAAGCGGGCCGCTACTCAAATAAGTTTGTAATGTAACGACAATCGTCGCGCCAACAAAAGGCCCAAGTACAGTACCTACACCACCCAGTAAGGTCATCAGAATCACTTCACCTGACATATGCCAATGTGCATCAGTTAACGAAGCTAACTGGAAGACCACCGTTTTAGTCGAACCTGCTAAGCCTGTTAAGGCGGCTGAGAGTACAAAGGCGAGCAGCTTATGGGCGTCAACGTTATAACCAAGGGATACTGCTCGCGGCTCATTTTCACGAATTGCTTTTAGTACTTGACCGTAAGGTGAATGAATCGTGCGTTGAATAAGCAGAAAGCCAAAGACAAACACGGCTAAAACAAAGTAGTACATATTGAGATTATCTTTTAGGTCGATAAACCCAAATAAATGCCCACGTGGCACCCCTTGTAGACCATTCTCACCGCCAGTAAAACTAGACTGCATAAACATAAAGAATACGAGTTGCGCTAAAGCCAAGGTAATCATCGCAAAGTAAATACCTTGCCTACGAATCGCCAATAAACCAAAGCCTAGGCCTAATAATGCAGACGCTGCAGTTCCGGCTAAAATACCCAACTCAGTGCCTAAGCCACTGTATTCAGTTAAGACAAAACCAGTGATATAGCCACCCGTCGCTAAAAAGGCAGCGTGGCCAAATGACAAGAGCCCTGCATAACCTAAAAGCAGATTAAACGCGCATGCAAATAAGGCAAAACACAGTAATTTCATTAGAAATACGGGGTAAATGCCAAAGGGCGCAACCAGAGCGATGGCGATAAACACTGCAAAGAACACTTTATTACGACGACTTGCAGCAATCCGACGTTCACGCTCAACACGTATACGCTGTTGTTGTGCCGGGTTTTTGATCGCTTCAGACATGTTATGTCTCCTTACCAAATAGGCCGGCTGGACGTACTAACAACACCAGCACCATAACTAGAAAAACTACTGTGTTGGCCGCTTCTGGGTAAAACACTTTAGTTAAGCCTTCGATCAAGCCCATCAATAGTCCAGTAATAATAGCGCCCATAATCGAGCCCATACCGCCAATCACCACCACAGCAAAGACCACGATCAAAAGGTTCGCGCCCATACCTGGTGCAACCGGATAAATTGGTGCGGCTAAAACACCAGCAAAAGCAGCTAATGCCGCACCATAACCGTAGGTTAAGGTGACTAATAAGGGTACGTTAATACCAAAAGCCTGCATCAGTTTTGGGTTCTCAGTTCCAGCACGCAGATATGAACCAAGCCGTGTACGCTCAATCATGTACCAAGTTACAAAACAGACAACTACTGCTGCCACAATGACCCACGCACGGTATTTGGGTAAGAACATAAAACCTAAATTAAAGCCACCTTTGAGCGCATCAGGCATGGGGTAAGAACTACCCGATACACCAAATAACTTAACGAACAAACCTTCAATAATCAGCGCCAAACCAAAGGTAAGCAGCAGACCATAGAGGTGATCCTCTCCAGTAATTCTGCGTAGCAGGTATTTTTCAATCACCATGCCCACGAGACCAACGGTGAGCGGTGCTAAAAACAAGGCAAGCCAGTAATTCACACCGAGGTACTGCAAGCTCAACAAGGCGACAAAAGCACCCAGCATATACAGCGCACCATGAGCAAAGTTAATAATACGCAGTAAGCCAAAAATAATTGCTAAACCTAGACTTAACAACGCATAAAATGCCCCATTAATCAGTCCCAGCAGCAGTTGCCCCAGTAGCACACTGAGGGGCACTCCAAAAAGTATCGTCATTGGTTGTCACCCACTCCAAAGAGCCGCTGCAAGACAATTACAACGGCTCATAACGGCATTAAACAATCAGTTCTTGATAAGTTTGCACTGGCTGTCGGCCAATGAGCGGTAGGCTTGGTCACCTGGGATCGTGCGCAGGATTTTATATAAATCCCACTCTGACTTAGACTCTGCTGGCGTCTTTACTTGCGCTAAGTACATGTCATGCACCATGCGGCCGTCTTCACGTAGCTGTCCGTTTTTGGCAAACATATCGTTGATTGGCGTTTCAATCATTTTTGCGCGAACCACTTGCGAGTCATCCGAATCGGTTTCTTTAACCGCATTGAGGTAATGCAAGGTCGATGAATACACGCCCGCATGCGTCATACTTGGCATGCGTCCAACACGTTTGTGATAACGCTGCGCCCACTCACGGGTTTCATCATTCATATCCCAGTACCAACCGGTGGTTAGCATCAGTCCTTGCGCAACCTCTAAACCCATCGAGTGCACGTCGTTTAGAAACACCACCATACCTGCAAGCTTTTGGCCTGACTGGGTGACACCAAACTGACTGGCGGTTTGCAGAGAGTTAACCATATCAGCGCCAGCATTCGCTAAAGCGACAACTTCAGCGCCAGAGCCTTGCGCTTGCAAGATATAAGAAGAGAAATCATTACTTGGGAAAGGGTGGCGTACCTTACCAACAACTTTACCCCCGCCCCCTTCTACAACCTTAGTAATATCCGCTTCTAAAGAGTGACCGAAAGCATAGTCAGCTGCCAAAATAAACCAATCTTTACCTCCTTCTTCTAAAACAGCACGCGCTGTACCATTGGATAATGCATAGGTGTCATACACCCAATGCACATGGTTAGGAGAGCAGTATTCATTGGTTAACGACGAAGAGGCTGAGGCTGAAATAAGCGCTAATTTATTTTCTTGCTCAACAATTTTGTTAACCGCCATTACCACTGAGGTGGCTACCAGACCGGTAATCACATCAACGTTTTTCTCGTCAATCCACTGACGTACGGTATTAGCCCCCACATCAGGCTTATTTAGATCGTCAGCATTGTAAATAACAATTTTTTTACCGTTGACCTGGCCGCCAAAATCCTCGACTGCCATTTTTAACGCTTCTAAACCACCAGGACCTGAAAGATCACGGTAGGTACCTGACATATCGGCAAGATAACCAATACGAATTTCATTATCACTGATGGCTGCTTGTGCTGTACTTGACAGTAAACCTGCCGCGACGACCAAACTAATGGCTTTTCTTAAACCTTTCATAGAATACCTTTTGAGTTTTATTGTTGTTGTCACACTAAGTGGTTTCTTACGAGGTTTCTCTGCTGAGAAATAGGCTATACGCCTAAACTTTTACTCAAATACTCCTGTTTTGCTGGCAGTTCAGCCGCACTGATTTCATCAATAATTTTGCCGTGCTCCATTAGATAATGACGGTCAGCCAGCGGTGCAGCAAAACGAAAGTTTTGCTCTACAAGAACAATAGTGAGCCCTTTTTCTTTCAGTTTAATCAGCACTTCGCCTAACTTCTGCACAATGACCGGGGCAAGACCTTCAGTGATCTCATCCAGTAATAATAAGTTGGCGCCTGTGCGCAAAATGCGAGCCATAGCTAGCATTTGCTGCTCCCCACCCGATAAACGCGTGCCTTGGCTAAAGCGGCGCTCATATAAGTTAGGAAACATTTCGTAGAGCTCATCGAGATCCATGCCACCGCTGCGGACGGTCGGTGGCAGTAATAAGTTTTCTTCAACGTTCAGGCTGGCAAAAATGCCGCGCTCTTCAGGGCAAAAGCCAACACCAAGTCGTGGAATATGGTGCGCAGGAATATTCATCGTTTCGGTACCATTAATCATAATGGAGCCGCTGCGCTTACCGACCATACTCATAATCGCACGTAAAGTGGTACTGCGCCCGGCGCCATTGCGCCCCAGCAAAGTAACCAACTCACCACGACGCACCACCATATCAACACCATGCAAGATATGTGATTGACCGTAATAGGCGTGTAAATCTTCGACCAGCAGTTGTTCACGATTAGACGCATTCATACCGCCACCTCTTCGGTGACTGCTGTACCTAAGTACGCTTCACGTACGGCCGCGTTGGCGGATACTGTTGCATAATCGCCCTCGGCTAAAATAGCGCCGCGCGCCAGCACAGTAATCGCATCACATAAACGACTGACCACACTTAAATTATGCTCAACCATAAGCACAGTGCGGCCGACAGCAGCGCGACGCACTAAGTCAACCACCATATCAACGTCTTCCTGACCCATTCCCTGGGTGGGCTCATCAAGCAGAAGCATGACTGGATCTAGAGCCATGGTTGTCGCCAGCTCTAAGGCGCGCTTACGGCCATAGGACAGTTCATTGGTTACCGTATCGGCAAAATTGTCCAGCCCTACGCTCTCCAGTAATTCCATCGCGCGATCATTTAAGCTATTTAACGTGCGCTCTGATTTCCAAAAGTGAAATGAATTACCCTGTTTGCTTTGCAAGGCTACGCGCACGTTTTCTAATACAGTCATCTGTCCAAAGACAGCAGAAATCTGAAACGAACGAACCAGCCCTAACTTAGCAATCTGATTTGCTTTAGTGCCTGTAATCGCTTTGCCTTGGAAACTAATCTCACCGCGAGTTGGCGGTAAAAAATGGGTCAGCAAATTAAAAAAAGTCGTTTTTCCAGCACCGTTAGGACCAATGAGGGCATGGATATGACCTTTCTGAACTTTTAAATCAACATTATTAACAGCTGTAAAGCCCCGAAACTCTTTGGTTAACCCGCGAGTTTCTAAAATAATATCCGATGACATGTGCAGCCCTCTAACCTTGATTATTTTTGTTGGTTATTAGCTTTATAGACGCCTTACCTTTACGTTAACGATAACAAGAGAATCGTTTTTAAAGCAAGAGCAATTAACAAAAGTGTGACTCAATGGTCAATCGCCCTTACTCGTACCTTAAGGGGCTAGAACTTAAATGTGTAATTCACAATCACACGATTTTCGTCAACGTCAGTGGTATGAGAGCCACGGTACATAACGTTACGTACCAATAAGCTGACATCTTTTAACGGGCCAGACTGAATGGTGTAGCCGAGATCAATATCGCGTTCCCATTCTTTCGCGCTCTTACCACCTATCTTAAAGTTGTCACCACTGGCATAACGCGCCATTAAATTAAGGCCTGGTACACCAATTTGTGCAAAGTTATAGTCATAGCGTACTTGCCAAGAATCTTCTTTAGCACGCAAAAATGGCTGGTAGGTTAAAGTATTCATCGTCCATGGGTCAGTACCGCCACCTAAATAGGGTGTTCCGGTTTTACCACTGGAATCTTGATAACCTAAGCCCAACCAGTGCCCTGCATAACCCAGCGAGAACATACCACTGGCTAAACGGTTATCAACGTTGGTGTTGCCCTTATCCGAGCTTTTAAAGTAGCGCAGGTCGGTCTTAAATTTAAAGTCTTCGGTTAGATCAGTTAAGAACTGTAGATTGGCATGGTGCTGACTGTAGTTGTCTTTCAGTTCAGCATAATAGTAAGTACCCGTCAGGCCTGGGATAAACTGATAACTGGCGCCACCATAATTAAATTTATTACTTCTTACACCACCTGTTGCACCATCGGCAGCCATGACCATATTTTCGTAGTCAGTCGAGTCACGTAAGCGGACTTTCTGAAATTGCCCCGCGGTTAAAGTTAGGTTTTCAATGTCTTTCGATTGAATCTGCCCGCCCTGAAAGGTCTGTGGCAACATACGAGTATCATTACGAAAGGCAATGGGCAGCACAGGCTCATGGGTACCCACTGTCAGCACTGTTTCCGATACTTTGGCTTTTGCGGTAAAGCCTACAAAGCCATGGTTATCTGCTGATTTTCCAGTACGCGCACTGCGCACTAAAGTTCCCGTACCACCAGTACCACCGCCCGAATCCAGTTTAATCCCTGCCAGACCCAAAGCATCAACCCCAACGCCAACTGTGCCTTCGGTATAGCCAGACTTGAGTCGCAACATAAAACCTTGGCCCCAGTCTTCAGACTTCGACTGGGTTTTAGCTTTACCCGCATGTGGGTACCCTCCAGGTTTACCTGTATCACGGTAGTCACGATTCATATAAAAGTTACGTAGGCTTAAGCTGCCTTCGCTATCCTCAACAAAGGCAGCTTGAGCCAAACTCGGCGCAGCAATCGCTGCCGCCAAGGTGCTGACTAAAAATATTTTATTAAGTTTAACGTGCATAGTGAGTCTCTCTTGTTATTATTGACGACTTCTTATGTGAGAGCAGTGTGCTCTCTTGAGTTATTTTGCACGGGGAATCCGTCCCATCAAATAAAACTCATCATTGGGTGGTGTGCCGGCCATGGACACCAGTCGGTTCGACAGCCCAAAAAACGCTGCAATCGCACCCATATCCCAAATATCATCCGCACTAAAACCTTGCGCCTGCAGCTTAGCGAACCACTCATCAGTCAATACGCCACACTCAATCGCTAAGTGATAGGTGTAATCCAGCATCACCCGCTGCGGCTCAGTAATAGGCGCATTACGAAAATTAATTGAAATCTGATCCGACAAGTGCGGCTGCTTCGAGTAAATACGTAACAAGGCTCCATGCGCGACCACACAATAAACGCACTCATGTTGCGCACTCATCGCCACCACAATCATTTCGCGCTCCACCAGCGATAAGGTAGGCGACTCGCGGTGCATCAAGGCATCGTGATAGTCAAAGAATGCTCGAAACTCAGCTGGACGGTGCGCCAGCATTAAAAAGACATTGGGAATAAAACCCGCTTTTTCCTGCACCTTAAGCATGCGTTGCTGCAAATCTTCCGGTAAATCCTCAATAGAATCAGGCACCGGGAAACGGCTTAATTGGGACATAGTGCAACCTCTTTTTTATTATTTATGACTGAACAACGGCAACACCGTTAGGGCAAAACTCAATAACACTCTCTTCACGCATCTTGAACTTTTGCACTTTGCCACTGATAGTCATTGGAAACTCATCGACAAACTTAATGAAGCGCGGGATTTTAAAGTGTGCAATTTTACCTTTGCAGTACTCTTTTAATTCGTCTTCAGTAATGATGTCTCCGGGATGTAACTGCACCCAAGCTACAATTTCTTCACCATATTTTTCGCAAGGGATACCCACCACCTGCACATCAGCAACGCATTCATGGGTGTAAATATATTCTTCAATTTCGCGCGGATATACGTTTTCGCCACCGCGAATAATCATATCTTTATTGCGACCGACAATTTTCACGTAACCATCTTCGTCCATTACGGCCAAGTCACCGGTATGCATCCAGCGTGCACTATCCAACGCTTCTTTGGTGGCATCAGGATTATTCCAATAGCCTAGCATCACGCTATAACCACGGGTGCACAGCTCGCCAATTTCACCTCGCGGAACAATTTTTCCTTCTTCGTTAATAATTTTACTTTCTAAATGCGGTTGAGTACGCCCCACAGTTGTGGTGCGGTGCTCAAGATCATCATCAGGTGCAGTTTGCGTAGAAACAGGACTGGTTTCTGTCATGCCATAAGCAATTTGCACTTCGGTCATATGCATATCTGCAATCACACGCTTCATGACTTCAATCGGGCAAATAGAGCCTGCCATAATGCCTGTGCGCAAGCTGCTAAGGTCTAAACTAGGACGCTCTTCGCTATCCAACATAGCAATAAACATCGTGGGAACACCGTACAAGACGGTCGCTCTTTCTTCAGCTACGGTGCGCAATGTCGTCACCGGATCAAAAGCAGCACTTGGATAAATAATAGTGCTGCCATGGGTCATCGCACCTAAGTTACCCATCACCATGCCAAAGCAGTGATACAGCGGCACAGGGATAACCAGACGGTCATGCTCGGTCAAGCCAAGGCTTTCACCCACCATATAACCATTATTTAAAATATTGTAATGGCTCAGTGTTGCACCTTTAGGGAAACCAGTGGTGCCTGAGGTGTACTGAATATTAATCGGATCATCAAACTGCAAAGCATTGCTCACTTCAGCCAGCGTTTCTTCGCTGACTGCATGTGCACCGGATAACACACTTTGCCAACTCATCATGCCAGGAGCAGGGTGATCACTCAGACTCACAACTCCTTTAAGCATTGGTAAACGCGGGCTATCCAGCTTACCTGGCTCAGCAGGTGCTAACTCGGGCAATAAATCACTGATCATGGCGTGATAATCGGAGCTTTTAAACGACGACGCACTAATCAACCACGCACAACCGGATTGCTTAAGCGCATATTCCAATTCGTTGGTCCGATAAGCAGGGTTAATATTGACTAAGATTGCACCAACTTTAGCTGTAGCGAACTGGGTAACTAACCATTGCACACAGTTGGGTGACCAAATACCCACTCGGTCACCTGGTTTAATATCTAGAGCCAGTAAAGCACGCGCAGATTTATTAACTAAAACACTCAATTCAGACCACGTCATACGTACGTCTTGTTCGCGTGCAACTAAGGCTTCACGATCAGGAAAGCGAGCAACTGTCTGGTCAAAAGCTGCGCCAATCGTCATAGCCAATAAGGGTTTATCCTGCGGCCCGCAGGTGTAGCTTGGAATACTCATCGTAAAATTCCCTCGATATTTTATGTTTGTTATTGAGGTTGCTTTATTTGAATTAGCTGTTTGCTTTCTTGTTTTCAAGATTATTGTTGACAGCTAATCTATGGCTGGTTTACGTTAACGTAAAGGTCATTCCCATGGTTACAACATACAACGCAATTGAAGCCGATGTAAACACCCTAAAAACAGTAAATTGATGTGACACTGAATTTAATAACTTGGCGAATTGCCTCTTACAACAAATAAAAAAACAAATTAAAGGTACCAACACATGACATATTCCAGCCTTAACTTCGCTCTTGGTGAAACCGCTGACATGCTGCGCAATCAAGTGCGTAGCTTTGTTGCAAGCGAGATTGCACCACGCGCAGAAGCCATCGATCGAGACAATCTTTTCCCTGCAGATTTGTGGCGTAAATTCGGTGACATGGGCCTGTTAGGTATCACTGTGCCAGAAGAGTACGGCGGTGCTGGCATGGGCTATTTAGAGCACGTGATTGCAATTGAAGAAATCAGTCGCGGCTCAGCTTCTGTCGGTCTTTCATACGGTGCACACTCCAACTTATGCGTGAATCAAATCAACCGTAATGGTACCCATGAGCAAAAACTAAAGTATTTACCAAAATTGATTTCAGGAGAGCATATCGGTGCGCTGGCTATGAGTGAGCCAAATGCCGGTTCTGACGTGGTCTCTATGCGTTTACGTGCTGACCGTAAAGGTGATCATTTTGTACTTAATGGTAGCAAAACGTGGATTACCAACGGCCCAGATGCCAACACCTATGTGATTTACGCTAAAACTGATGCCGAAAAAGGCGCACACGGTATTACCGCATTTATCGTTGAACGTGATTTAGAAGGCTTTAGCCGTGGCTCTAAATTCGACAAATTAGGTATGCGTGGCTCTAACACCTGCGAGCTTTTCTTTGACGGCGTTGAAGTGCCTGCAGAAAACATCTTAGGCGAGCTCAATGGCGGCGTTAAAGTCCTGATGAGCGGCTTAGATTATGAGCGTGTAGTACTGGCCGGTGGCCCAGTTGGTATTATGCAAGCCTGTATGGATATTGTTGTTCCCTATATTCATGATCGTAAGCAGTTTGGTCAAAGTATTGGTGAGTTCCAGTTTATTCAAGGCAAGATCGCCGATATGTATTCACAAATGAATGCCAGTCGCGCTTACTTATATGCAGTTGCCAATGCCTGTGACCGCGCGGAAACCACTCGCAAAGATGCAGCCGGGGTGATTCTGTATACCGCTGAAATTGCTACTAAGATGGCGCTTGAAGCTATTCAAATCTTAGGCGGTAACGGTTATATCAACGAATTCCCTACCGGTCGCTTACTGCGTGACGCCAAGCTGTATGAGATCGGCGCAGGTACCAGTGAAATTCGCCGTATGCTGATTGGTCGCGAGTTATTCCGCGAAACTAAGTAAGCCTTCTCTATCCGCCCCTTGAAAGCATCCATCACTTTCAAGGGCGGCTAAAACAATAACAACAGTAGAGGAACAGCCAATGGCCACCTTGCATACTAAAATTAATACTCGCTCTCCTGAATTTGCTATCAACACCCAAGCGATGCAAACACAGGTGGATGATCTGCGCGCTTTGCTCAATAAAACCAGCTTAGGTGGGGGTAAAGCAGCACAAGAGCGCCATCAGTCACGTGGCAAATTATTAGTTCGCGACCGTATTAATGCCTTGCTGGATATCGGCTCAGCATTTTTAGAGGTGTCACCATTAGCGGCCTATGAGGTCTATGCTGACAATATTGCTGCGGCAGGATTGGTTGCCGGCATTGGTCGTGTAGAGGGTGTCGAGTGCATGATTATTGCCAACGACGCCACAGTAAAAGGCGGTACTTACTATCCGCTTACCGTAAAAAAACACATCCGTGCGCAAACCATCGCTCAGCAAAACCGTCTGCCCTGCATTTACTTGGTGGATTCAGGTGGCGCTAACCTGCCTAACCAAGATGAAGTATTCCCAGACCGCGAGCATTTTGGCCGTATTTTCTTCAATCAAGCCAATATGAGTGCACAAGGCATCCCACAAATCGCCGTGGTGATGGGCTCCTGTACCGCCGGTGGTGCTTATGTCCCGGCCATGTCTGACGAAACCATTATGGTGCGCGATCAAGCGACCATTTTCTTAGCTGGCCCACCTTTAGTTAAAGCCGCCACCGGTGAAGTGGTAACCGCTGAAGAATTAGGTGGGGCTGATACCCACTGCCGTATTTCTGGTGTGGCTGACCATTATGCTGAAGATGATCATCACGCTTTAGCGATTGCCCGCCGTTGTATTTCCAACTTAAATTGGAAGAAAAAAGGCGAGTTACAAACCCGTCCTGTACAAGCACCTTTATATGATCCACAAGAACTCTACGGTGTTATTCCTGCCGATGCGAAACAACCAATGGATGTGCGTGAAATTATCGCGCGGCTAGTGGATGGTAGCGAATTCGATGAATTTAAAGCCCTGTTCGGCACCACATTGGTGTGTGGCTTTGCTCATTTGCACGGCTACCCTGTCGCAATCCTTGGTAACAACGGTATTTTATTTGCTGAAGCCGCACAAAAAGGCGCGCACTTTATTGAACTGGCCTGCCAACGCGGTATTCCACTGATTTTCTTACAAAACATCACAGGCTTTATGGTCGGTAAAAAGTACGAAGAAGGTGGCATTGCCAAGCACGGTGCGAAATTAGTAACAGCTGTGGCTTGCGCACAAGTCCCTAAATTTACTGTATTGGTCGGTGGCAGTTTCGGTGCCGGTAACTACGGTATGTGCGGTCGTGCATATGATCCACGCTTCTTATGGATGTGGCCGAACTCGCGCATTGGCGTGATGGGCGGCGAACAAGCTGCGGGCGTACTGGCACAAGTGAAGCGCGAACAAGTGGAGCGTGCCGGTGGTAGTTTCTCTGCAGAACAAGAAGCAGCAATCAAAAAGCCCATCCTTGCGCAGTATGAACATCAAGGCCACCCCTACTATTCTAGTGCGCGCCTGTGGGATGACGGAGTGATTGATCCAGCACAAACCCGTGATGTTCTTGGTTTAGCGTTGTCCGCAACGCTGAATGCACCCATTGAGCCGACCACGTTCGGCGTGTTCCGCATGTAAGGAAAGCAATTATGGCTTATCAAGAAATACAATTAGAACGTGGTGAGCTGGGTGTTGCGACCCTTTGGTTAAACCGTCCAGAAAAAAACAATGCCTTTAATGCCGGAGTGATCCGCGAGCTGATTCAGGCGCTGGAAGAGATTAAACAAGATCAAAGTATCCGCATCTTGGTCTTACGTGGACGTGGTAAACACTTCTCCGCTGGTGCCGATTTAGGCTGGATGAAAGCTTCAGCACAGCTGGATTACGCAGCAAACTTGGCTGACTCTCATGAGTTAGGCGAACTGATGCACAAACTCTATCACCTGCCCCAGCCAACCTTGGCGGTGGTGCAAGGTGCAGCTTTTGGCGGCGCAGTGGGTTTAATTTCTTGCTGTGATATGGCCATTGGTGCTGATGATGCGGTGATTTGCTTATCTGAAGTGCGCATCGGTTTAGCACCAGCTGTAATCAGTCCTTTTGTGGTTAAAGCATTAGGTCAACGTGCGGTGCGCCGTTATGCGCTCACCGCTGAGCGTTTTAGTGGGGCAACAGCGGCACAGCTTGGCCTATTAGCTGAAAGCTACCCTGCTGAATCCTTAGATGCAGAGGCTGAAAAATGGCTGGCTAACTTACGCTTAAACAGCCCGCAAGCCATGACCGCAACAAAAGCCCTGTTGATAGCTGTGGACGAAGGCAAAATTGATGCCGATACCCGCGCTAAAACCGAACAAACTATTGCAGCTTTACGCGTCAGCCCTGAAGGGCAAGAAGGCTTAAATTCCTTCTTCGAAAAACGCTCACCTTCTTGGCAGGAATCACGTTAATGAATCGTCATATTGATACTTTACTTATTGCAAACCGCGGTGAAATTGCTTGCCGTATTATGAAAACTGCCAAGGCTCAAGGCCTAAAAACCGTGGCAGTGCACAGTGAAATTGACCGCCATGCACGCCATGCGCGCATGGCAGATATTTGCTACAACTTAGGCGGCGCTAAACCCGCGGAAAGCTACCTGCTGATTGATAAAATTATTGAAGCAGCAAAAGCTACCGGCGCACAAGCAATTCACCCAGGTTACGGTTTTCTTGCTGAAAACAGTGGTTTTGCCCAAGCGATTGAAGATGCTGGTTTAATCTTTCTAGGCCCTCCGGCCAGTGCGATCGTGGCTATGGGTAGTAAGTCAGCCGCTAAATTATTAATGGAAGAAGCTGGCGTACCTTTGGTACCAGGTTTCCACGGCGAAGAACAAGATTACGAAACCTTCCGTGCGGCCTCTGAAAAGATCGGCTACCCAGTACTGCTAAAAGCCACAGCCGGCGGCGGTGGTAAAGGTATGAAGGTCGTAGAAAAAGAGTCTGAGCTCAAAGAAGCCTTGGAATCAGCACAACGTGAAGCAAAATCAGCATTTGGTAACTCCATCATGCTGGTAGAAAAATATGTCCTGAAACCACGTCACGTAGAAATCCAGATTTTTGCTGATATGCACGGTAACTGCATCTATCTCAATGAGCGTGATTGCTCGATCCAACGTCGTCACCAGAAAGTTGTTGAAGAAGCACCAGCGCCAGGCTTAAGTCCGGAGTTGCGTAAAACTATGGGCGAAGCAGCGGTAAAAGCTGCGCAAGCCATTGGTTATGTCGGTGCAGGTACAGTTGAATTCTTATTGGATGCTCGCGGTGAGTTCTTCTTTATGGAGATGAACACACGTTTACAAGTTGAGCACCCAATTACTGAGTTAATTACTGGACAAGACTTAGTTGCTTGGCAAATCCGTATTGCCCGTGGTGAAAAACTCCCACTGACGCAAGATCAAGTCCCACTCAATGGCCACGCTATTGAAGTGCGTTTGTATGCAGAAGATCCCGATAATGATTTCTTACCGTCTACCGGTACGTTAAATCTATATCGTGAACCAGCTGCGGGTGAAGGTCGTCGCATGGATACAGGTATTGAAGAAGGCGATAGCATTTCACCTTTCTACGACCCAATGATTGGTAAGCTGATTGCTTGGGGCGAGAACCGTGAAGAAGCACGCCAGCGCTTATTAGCGATGCTGGCTGAGACCCATATCCATGGTGTGCGCACCAACTTAGCCTTTTTAAGCCGTATTTTAGCCCACCCAGCCTTTGCTGCGGCGGAGCTCGATACCGGCTTTATTCCACGTCATGAGCACGACCTTTTTGTTGCTCCAAGTGAGTTACCAGCCGAGTTTTGGAGTGTTGCGGGCCGCGCTTGGGCATTATCGCAAGATGCACGCGTGCGTGAAGATGATCAAACCTCGCAATGGGCGATGGCGTCCGGATGGCGTAGCGCACAACCACAGCTCTATACGCTGAACTTACAAAGCGGTGAGCAACAGCAAAAAATTGTGGTGTATTGTGACGACTTAGCCCACACCAAACTGATCAACGATAAGCTGATTATTGAAGAAAACAATATCACTCAGCACTATTCAGCGATGCGTGTTGGCAATACTTTATACCTTGAATGGCAAGGCGAGTTGCATCCAGTAACTCAAGTCGACTTTATTGCTAAAGCAGCAGCAAGTTCACAGCAACAAGGCGGCTTAACTGCTCCGATGAACGGCAATATCGTACAAATCTTAGTCGCACCGGGGCAAACCGTTAAGCAAGGCGCAACGCTAGTGGTGTTGGAAGCCATGAAAATGGAACACAGCATTATCGCTCCACACGACGGCATCGTACAAAATATCTTCTGTGCAGAAGGCGATATGGTCAGCGATGGCATGGTACTGGTTGAACTTGACGGGGGTGAGTAATGAGTTTTCCCTCGCACGTACGCATCGTTGAAGTTGGCCCACGTGATGGTCTACAAAACGAAAAACAACCGATCAGCGTGGCTGATAAGGTCGCGTTGATTAACGCGCTTAGTAACAGCGGTTTATCTTATATTGAAGCCGGCAGCTTTGTGTCGCCCAAGTGGGTGCCACAAATGGCGGGCAGTGCTGAAGTGTTTGAACAAATCAAACGATCTGACTCAATCACCTACGCTGCACTAACGCCGAATATGCAAGGGTTTGAAGCCGCCATGGCGGCGGGCGTAAAAGAAGTTGCGGTATTTGCCGCAGCTTCAGAATCCTTTTCACAAAAAAACATTAACTGCTCAATAAGTGAGAGTCTGCAGCGCTTTGAGCCAGTAATGGAAGCAGCCAAGCAACATGACATTCGTGTACGCGGCTATGTTTCTTGCGTACTGGGATGCCCATACGAGGGTGAAATTGCACCTGAGCACGTACGTTCAGTTGCTCAAGCTTTATATGACATGGGTTGCTATGAAATTTCATTGGGCGACACCATTGGTGTGGGTACCCCTCAAAAAGCTGCTGCACTCTTTGCTGAAGTTGCTAAAGATATCCCGCGCTCACAACTGGCTGGGCACTTTCATGACACCTACGGCCAAGCCTTAGCTAATATTTACGCCAGCTTATCGGAAGGCATCGCGGTCTTCGATAGCTCAGTAGCTGGCTTAGGTGGTTGCCCGTACGCTAAAGGAGCCAGTGGTAACGTTGCTACAGAAGATGTGCTCTATATGCTCAACGGTCTAGGTATTAACACAGGTGTTAGCCTAGAAAAAGTCATTGCTGCAGGATTAAAAATCAGCGCTGTATTAGGCCGCGAAACAGGCTCCAAAGTTGCTCGTGCCTGGCAAAGTTCTGCACATTAAACACGTGAGGTCACAATGAATAAAATATATGCATCTGCCGCAGAAGCCCTCGATGGAATAGTTGAAAACGGCATGACCTTAGCCGTCGGTGGTTTTGGTTTATGTGGTATTCCAGAAGCCCTCATTGACGCCTTGCGCGACACGGGTAAAAAAGAACTCACCGTCATCAGCAATAATGCGGGCGTTGATGGCTTTGGTTTAGGTAAGTTATTAGAAACCCGCCAAATTAAGAAAATGATTTCTTCTTATGTGGGTGAAAATAAAGAGTTTGAACGCCAATATTTAGCAGGCGAGTTAGAACTGGAGTTCACTCCACAAGGCACTCTTGCAGAAAAACTGCGTGCCGGTGGTGCGGGTATTCCTGCCTTCTTTACTAAAACAGGTTACGGCACTTTAGTCGCTGAAGGGAAAGAGTCCCGTGAGTTTGATGGTGAGCAGTATATTATGGAGCGCTCACTCGTCGCTGACATTGGTTTAGTTAAAGCCTGGAAAGCCGATAAAGCAGGCAACCTGATGTTTAATAAAACAGCTCGTAACTTCAACCCACTGGCAGCTATGGCCTCTAAAGTTTGCATTGTTGAAGTGGAAGAAATTGTTGAAGTTGGCACCTTCGATCCTGACCACGTGCATTTACCTGGTGTTTATGTGCAGCGCATTGTCATCAACGCTAACCCCGAAAAACGCATTGAACAACGTACATTAAGGAGCTGATCATGGCTTGGACTCGTGAACAAATGGCACAACGTGCCGCACAAGAACTGCAAGATGGCTTCTATGTAAATCTAGGCATCGGCTTACCGACCTTAGTAGCTAACTACATACCAGAAGGTATGGATGTTTGGTTACAAAGTGAAAACGGTTTACTGGGCATCGGCCCATTCCCAACCGAAGAAACCATTGATCCAGACCTGATTAACGCGGGTAAGCAAACCATTACTACGTTGCCGGGTGGTAGTATCTTTAACAGCGCAGACAGTTTTGCAATGATTCGTGGCGGCCATATTAACCTATCTATTTTGGGCGCAATGCAAGTCTCAGAAAAAGGAGACTTAGCCAACTGGATGATTCCAGGAAAAATGGTTAAAGGTATGGGCGGCGCAATGGATTTAGTTGCTGGGGTAAAGCGTGTTGTGATACTTATGGAGCACACTGCACGCGGTGGAGATCATAAAATACTGAAGGTCTGCGACCTACCCTTAACTGGAGTAGGAGTAGTCGATCGTATTATCACTGACTTAGCTGTATTAGATGTCACACCTGAAGGCATAAAGTTGGTTGAGCTGGCTGAAGGCGTAAGTTTTGAGCAGCTACAAGAAGCGACAGGCTGTACGATTATTGCCTAATGTATAATCCAAAATATTGAATGATTGAGTTTGATATCTAACTTAACGCGGAATTTAATTCCGCGTTTTTATATGCTTCTAAGAGTAATCTATGAATAAAGCACAACGTACGTATAGTATTTCTGACCTAGCGAGCGAGCTTGATATCACTACGCGCGCGATTCGCTTTTATGAAGAGCAAGGCATGCTGCATCCCACCCGTCGCGGCCAAGAGCGTGTCTATACCCCCAAGGATCGTGTCGCTTTAAAACTTATCTTGCGCGGTAAACGTATTGGCTTTTCATTAGCAGAATGTAAAACTTTAATTGAGTTATATGACCCGCAAGCCGGTAATCAAAAACAACTGAACATCATGCTGGAAATGATTAATGAACGTCGTGCGCAATTAGAGCAGCAAATTTTAGATATTAAGCAAATGCAGCTTGAACTCGATACCGCTGAAGAACGTTGCCAATTTGCTCTAGAGCAAACGAAACAAGCTAACAGTAAGGATAAATTATGAACAAGGTTCCTGCTAACCAAGTACGCCGCGAAGTGATGGGTGATGCTTTTGTTGATCGAGCAATGGGCAATACCACTAAATTTACCCAGCCCTTGCAGGACTTTATTAACCAGCATGCCTGGGGTTCTGTATGGGAGCGTGAAGGGCTTACTCGCAAAGAGCGTAGTCTCATTACCATTGCCGCGTTAACAGCATTAAAATCACCACAAGAGCTTAAGGGACACGTACGTGGTGCACTAAATAACGGTTGCACTGCAGATGAGATCTGCGAAGCTATTTTACATTGTGCTGTCTATGCTGGCGTACCTGCAGCCAGTGAAGCATTTCGTGCCGCTCAAGAAGTCATTGAGCCGAATACTTAAAGATTTATAAAGATCAGTCGTTTCTCAAAATCAAAAGCCCAGACCCTATCGTGAACTAACCCCAAAAAGTCAGTCCAACTTTTTGGGGTTAGTTCACGATAGGGTCTGGGCTTTTTTGTCAGTGTTGCGGCGGCATCCGTGGCATGGTGCTTTAAGCGGTCTGTTTTTGTGTGGGTATATCACTTTTTTGGGCATAAAAAAACCCCAGATCAATAATGATCTGGGGTTTTGGTGTAAGCGCTTGACGATGACCTACTCTCACATGGGGAAACCCCACACTACCATCGGCGATACATCGTTTCACTTCTGAGTTCGGGATGGGATCAGGTGGTTCCAATGTTCTATGGTCGTCAAGCAATTCTTTTTGAGGAGCCGTTTTCCACTTGCGTGGTCATCGTCTTCTCGAATTAGGCATGTAATAGTGTACTAAATTTATGTGTTTTGCAAACTTTCGGTCACAATTCGTTCTTCCCAAATTGTTTGGGTGTTATATGGTCAAGCCTCACGGGCAATTAGTATTGGTTAGCTCAATGCCTCACAGCACTTACACACCCAACCTATCAACCTTGTAGTCTTCAAGGGCCCTTCAGGGAGCTTAAAGCTCCAGTGAGATCTCATCTTGAGGCAAGTTTCCCGCTTAGATGCTTTCAGCGGTTATCTCTTCCGAACATAGCTACCCGGCAATGCCACTGGCGTGACAACCGGAACACCAGAGGTTCGTCCACTCC
>DATERP010000009.1:0-4880 GCA_035271385.1 Thiopseudomonas sp.
ATGGCCAAAAAACTCACTTTCCATTAATTCGCTGGGAATACCACCGCAGTTGACCACCATATAAGGACCGTTGCGACGGCTGCTTTGATCATGCAGCGCACGCGCCACCAACTCTTTACCAGTACCGCTTTCGCCTTGAATTAACACGGGACCATCGGCATCGGCAATTTGTTTAATCTGGTGAAACATATGCTGCATGGCGTGGCTTTGCCCAATCATGCCATTGAACTGTTCCACCGCTAGCAAGCTGCGGTAATGCTGCACTTCGTTACGTAGCTTTCTATTCTCCAGTAAGCGGCTCACGGTCAATAAAAAATGATCCATCTCCAATGGCTTAGTTAAGAAATCATCCGCCCCCGCTTGCAAGGCTTTAACGGCTTGCTGCACTGAACCAAACGCGGTGATGATCAGCACGGCCGGTGGTGAACTGGCAAGACTCAAGTTAGGCAATAAACTTAAGCCATCGGCACCGGGCAAACGTAAATCACTGATCAGTAAATCAGGTGCCTGACTTGCCAGAAAAGCCTTACCCTGCTCAGCATCGCCGCACGCAGTCACTTGATAACCTTCAGCCTCCAACTCCTCTTGCAGCAGCTCGCGTAAATCGCTGTCATCTTCTACCAATAATATTGTGTCGACTTGGCTCATGCGTATTGCTCCTATGCCTTGCGCTGCAAGGGTAAAACAAGACGCACTTCACAGCCGCCTTGCGCGCGATTACTGATACTGAGTTGACCCTGATGCTCTTCACAGACGCTACGCACAATGGCCAAGCCCAAGCCGGTCCCTTCACCGGGTGACTTGGTGGTGAAAAACGGTTCAACTAATTTATCCAACGAAAAATCAGGCGGCAAACCCGCACCATCATCCGTCACGCTGATAGTCAACTGCGCAGTATCCGCACTGACAGTGATAGCGATCTGACTCCGAGCAGCTTGTAACGCATTACGGATCAGATTCAGCAAAGCCAATTCCAAGCGGCCCGCATCGCCGTGCACTGTGGGTAAGTGATCTGGAATATCGGCATGCAAGCGGCGCTGTTTGGCTTCGAGCTCTGGCTCAATAGCGGCAATCACATCAGCTATAAGTTGGGCTGGCGCGACGGTACGGGCTTGGATTGCAGCTGGGCGACAATAATCCAACAACTGGCGCACCGTGCGCGTCAGGCGATCCACTTGGTGGCGAATACCCTGCACATGGCGCAAAGCGTGTTCATCGAGCAAACCGGAGCGCTCTAAGCGTCGAGCACGGCCATCAATCACACTTAATGGCGCGCCCAACTCATGGGCAATACCTTGCGCCATGCTACCAATAGCCACCATTTTCTCAGTGTCTTTGAGCTGTTCTGCCAATTGTGCTTCAGCCGCTCGATGGGCATCCAGCTCACGGTTGGCCTGCTCAATACTGTCGAGCATGTGATTTAAGCCTTGCGCAATATTGGCTACTTCACTAGGACCTTCAAGCACCGCCCGATAGGCTAAATCACCTTCAGCCACGCGCTGCATATGCGCCAACAACTTATCCACATAGCGGCCAATCCCACCGTAATGCCCCAGCAGTACTGCCGCTAGAATCGCCAAACTAAAAACACCCCATACCAGCCAAGCAATCACCGTCAACTGGTGCAGCGCGCGACCAAAATCACTGGCCTTGCGAGTGATTTGAATTAAGCCTTGAATTTGCCCAGCCGCATTAAATAACGGTAAAAAGTGGGAAAACAAACTGCGGCCTTTAACACGGCTAAACGCTTCATGGCCTTGGCCGGTACTGCGAATACGAGCGGGAATCTGCGTGCCACTTAAGTCAGATTCAGTCACACCTGCCGAAGCAATTAAGTTGCCATCCACATCAAAGACTGAAGCGCCATACACCTCACCCAGCACAAACACAGAGTCGAGCGCTAAGTACACTGCCTCCAGGTCCTGATGATTCAATGCCGTACCCACCGGCAAGCTGATCGCACGGCCAATCAACTCCAAATCGTTTTTCAGACGTTGGTTTTGAAATTGATTCGCCTGATCTAAGCCAAAGCGAATCCCCAAAGCGCTCAACAGCACTAAAGGCAGCACCACAAACAGCAGCAACGTGCGTTTTAAACTGCTCAGCCCGGTAAAGGGCCAAAGGGACGCCAGTGTGCCTTTTTTAAACGTATAGATATTTCTCATGTGTAATATTTACACACACCAAGGCTTCTAGGTAAAGACTTAATCAGCTCAAAAAATCAGCATTGAAAAATAATTCATTCAAAATCAATGACTTACGATAAAAATACAAACTTGGCACGCTGCATGCAAGGTATTCAGTGACTTTAAATAAAGGAGAGTCTTTTATGTTTGATCTTAAAAAACTAATCGCCGCCGTTTCATTTGTCACTTTAGGTTTAAGCGCTTCTGCAGTTATGGCGCAAAACACCGCGCCTGCCCAGCAGCAAGCCGCACCTGCTCAGCAACAGCAGCAGGGCCACGTCAGCGATGCTGATCTGGAAAAATTTATCAGTGCCAATATTGAAGTATCTAAAGTGCGCGAGGAGTATGCGGTTAAATTTAACCATGCAAAAGATCAAGAAAAAGCACAGCAGTTACAGCAAGAAGCTCAAGATGAAATGCTCAGCGCTGTCGAAGAGTCTGGCCTAGATGCCAGCAGCTACAACATGCTGGCGGAGCAAATCCAGTCCAGCCCTGAACTGCAAGAACGTATCCAAAAGCTGCAATAATCGCAGCTGAGTGCTGGCCATATCTTGAAGCCTGGAATTTAAGATGTGGCCTCATCACTGCACCTGCCCAGTGCGCCGCAACAGCTGTACTGAGCAGGTTGTATCTAGGTGGTAAATTTTCGCGCAATGCAAACTAAGCATGCTGGCTGCGCCTAGCCCTTCACCACAGCTAACGGCTGTAGCTCAATCTGCACCTCAACCAAATCAGTTTGCTGACTCATCACCTCATCAATATCCTTATATGCGCCGGGCGCCTCGTCTAAATCTTTACGACTGCGGATGGCATGTAAAACCCCTTGCGCTTTTAGCCCTTTGACCTCGGTTTTTACATCCAAACGTTTACGCGCCTGGGCACGACTCATAATACGCCCGGCACCATGTGCGCACGACTGAAAAGATTGTGCTTCGCCTTTACCTTTGACCAAAAATGAGCGTGTACCTTGCGAGCCTGGAATCATGCCCCACTCGTCTTTACGCGCACGCGTGGCACCCTTGCGGTGCACCATGACCATCTCACCAAAATGTTCTTCCTCAGCGGCAAAGTTATGCGGTTTATTAATAAAGTCGGCAAACTCCACCTCAGGTATCACTTGCACAAAAGCAGCTTTCACGCGCTCCATCATCAAAGTACGGTTAGCCAAAGCAAACTCCAGACAGTAATTCATCTCGTTTTTATACAGCTCAAAATACTCTGATGTGTGCGGCAGGTACGCCAAATCAGTGGAGATATCTTCACCAGCGGCACTATTTAATTGCTCAGCGATTTCGTGATAGTGATTGGCTACGGTAAAACCTAGATTGCGCGAACCCGAATGAATCATAATCCAGATAAAACCATCCGAGCCGCGCTGAATTTCAATAAAATGATTACCGCTGCCTAATGTGCCAATTTGATATAAAGCCTTGTCGTACTCTTGCCGAACAATCGGCAAATCACCTTGCAGGGGCGGCATCCAGGCGGCATCTTGAGCCTCTGCATGCTGCTCAAAACCCACAGGAATAGTGGCACGAATCAACTTGATAATTTCTTTGAGCTCATCGTGATCAATCTCAGTCAAACTGGTGCGCAAGGAGCACATGCCACAGCCAATATCGACACCGACAGCATTAGGAATAATCGCACCTTGCGTGGCTAAGACCGCGCCAATCGGCATGCCATAACCTTGATGGGTGTCAGGCATGATGGCGATATGTTTAAAGGCAAAAGGCAGATTGGCTAGGTTGCGCGCTTGCTCTAAAGCTCCCTCATCCATTTGCTCTTGCTCGAGCCACAGTTTGATCGGTAATTTTTCGCTACGAATGGTGGTTTTTCCGTTACTACACATAAGCTCTCCGTGAACAAAACTTCAGCAGCTTAGCCGTCGTTAAATAGCCATACAGCAGTATACATAGACCGATAACACTAACTACCCACATCGGCTGTTAATTTATACAGTTTCAGCGCTATAATGATCCGTATCTTATTGATTTTAAAGAAAACAAATCAACTGCGTGTCGCTCATCTGAGCGGATGCACAAAGCTGCACTGAGTATGTATCACGCGTACTCAGCATTTGATTCTATCCCCTTCTGAACACTGTCGTTGATATGGCCTTAGGCACTGAATAAATAATGAATGTCACTCACACCATAACTGCAGCGTTGAATATGCTGTGGTGGTTATTTCCTGTGTTACTGCTGCTAGGAATATTAAAAACACGCTGGTTTAAAGGCCTGATGGGTGAAGCCTTAGTTAAGTTTGCGGCAAAACTACGTTTACCCGCCCGCACTTATCACCGCCTGCATCATGTCACCTTAGCGACCGCCAATGGCTCCACGCAAATTGATCATATTTTCGTCTCGCGTTTTGGCATATTTGTGGTTGAAACTAAAAACATGAAAGGCTCCATCAGCGGCGGTGCCCGCCAAGCACAATGGACTCAGCAACTGGGGCATCAAGTATTTGCCTTTCAAAATCCCTTGCGACAAAACTACAAACATATCTTAGCGCTGGACGCGCTACTCAATGTACCCACTACCACACTGCACTCAATAGTGGCTTTTGTCGGCGTGAGCACCTTTAAATCACCGCTACCTGCCAACGTGACCCGCGGCATGGGTTATGTTGCTTATATTAAGTCCTTTCGCGAAGTGGTGCTCTCAGAGCAGCAAGTGCAAGAAGTACTGG
>DATERP010000010.1:0-5083 GCA_035271385.1 Thiopseudomonas sp.
ACACCGCCAGACTTACGCCAGTTCAGTCGGGATTTTTTGAACTGCTTGCGGCGCGTAACATACTCACCAGCAATGCACTGCAAGGTCTGGCTATGCAAACACAACTCCTTACCCGCGCCCTTGGTGTAAGGGTGAAAATCGTAGGCTGACAAAAACTTACCACGCTCTTTAATTGAGCGCTGACTCAGTTCATTAACAAAGTTCCAGACAAAGTTCACCGACCGCGCCATATTATTGAGCAGTGGAATATGCTTGTCTTTCACTCGAACTTTGAGCGTTTTAGTGTGCCTATTCATGCTGTATATATTACCAGTGCTGCACGTTAAACCCAAGGGAAAGCTACGCTTTCCACGCTATCCATCCCCGCACTAAAAGTACGGGGTCTTTCGCGCAAAGCTGATAGAGGCGCAGTTTAACCTGTTCAGTCGCTTAGGGTCACCGCTAAAGCCGAGCTTAAATGGCCAATCTGCGATTTGATGATGGTGGCAGATTCGACAAAGCGCCGACTTGCACTGCACTTAGGCAAAATTCCGGCATAAAAAAAGCCGCTCGAGGCGGCTTTCTTCAACACAGTAAAGTTAAACCTTACTCTGTTTTTCCTGCTAACTCAGCTTTCGCTGCAGCAACGTCTTTAATTGACAGCTTGATACGGCCACGGTTATCCACGTCCAGTACCAGTACGTCAATCATCTCGCCTTCAGTCAAGATGTCAGTCACTTTCTCAACGCGAGCATCGCTCAACATTGAAATGTGCACTAGACCGTCTTTACCTGGCAGGATGTTTACAAACGCACCAAAGTCGACAATACGCTCAACTTTACCGTGGTAGATCTTACCGATTTCAGCTTCAGCAGTGATGCTCAGTACGCGCTCGCGTGCTGCTTCTGCTGCTTCTTTAGTGGTACCGAAGATTTTGATCGAGCCATCGTCTTCAATATCAATCGAAGCATCAGTTTCTTCACAGATCGCACGGATGGTTGCACCACCCTTACCGATCACGTCACGAATCTTGTCTGCATCAATCTTCATCGCAATCATGGTCGGCGCATTGGCTGACAACTCAGTACGTGAAGTAGCAATCACTTGATTCATTTGCTCAAGAATAGTCATACGTGCAGCAAAGGCTTGAGTCAGCGCCTGCTCCATGATTTCTTCGGTTACGCCTTCGATTTTAATGTCCATTTGCAGTGCAGTCACGCCATTAGCGGTACCTGCTACTTTAAAGTCCATATCACCGAGGTGGTCTTCATCACCCAAGATATCAGTTAGAACTGCGAATTTATCGCCTTCTTTAACCATACCCATGGCGATACCAGCAACCGGTGCTTTCATCGGTACGCCAGCGTCCATCAGTGCTAAAGAAGCACCACAGACTGAAGCCATTGAGCTTGAACCGTTTGATTCAGTGATTTCTGATACCACACGGATGGTGTACGGGAAATCATCAGCATTGGGCAACATAGCAGCAATACTGCGACGTGCTAAACGACCGTGACCGATTTCACGACGACCGGTTGCGCCCATACGACCACACTCACCTACCGAGTAAGGAGGGAAGTTGTAGTGCAGCATAAACGGATCACGCTTCTCGCCTTCAAGGGTATCTAAGAACTGTGCATCACGCGCAGTACCTAAAGTAGCAACCACTAAGGCTTGAGTTTCACCACGGGTGAAGAGTGCAGAACCGTGAGTTTTGTCCAATACGCCGACTTCGATCGCCAGAGGACGCACAGTGCTGGTATCACGACCATCAATACGTGGCTTACCGTTGACGATATTCTCACGTACGGTGCGGTATTCGATTTCACCGAATGCATCTTTAACTTCAGCAGCTGTTGGGCCTTGGCCTTCCACTTCGCTGGCTAACGCAGCAACGGCTTGCTCACGGATCTCGCCAAGACGCGCATAGCGGTCTTGTTTAACGATGATGGTGTAAGCATCAGAAATTGCAGCGCCAAACTGGTTACGCACAGCAGCTAACAGCTCAGTGTTTTCTGCTTTTGGCTGCCAATCCCAACGTGGCTTACCTGCTTCTGCAGCCAATTCGTTGATCGCTTGGATCACAACTTGGAATTCTTCGTGAGCGAATAATACGGCGCCCAACATTTGGTCTTCGCTCAGCTCTTGTGCTTCTGACTCAACCATCAAGACGGCGTCTTTAGTACCGGCAACCACCATGTCGAGGCAAGATGCTTCTTGCTGCTCATAGGTTGGGTTGATCAGGTAGCCGGTCTCTGGGTGGTAGCCGACACGTGCGCAACCGATTGGACCGTTAAATGGAATACCTGAAATGGCTAATGCCGCTGAGGTACCAATCATCGCTGCCATATCTGGGTCAGTTTTCTTGCTGGTAGACACAACGGTGCAAATCACTTGGACTTCGTTGCTAAAACCTGCAGGGAACAACGGACGGATCGGACGGTCGATCAGACGTGAAGTCAGAGTTTCTTTCTCAGATGGACGTGCTTCACGCTTGAAGAAACCACCAGGGATTTTACCTGCAGCATAGGTTTTTTCTTGGTAATGCACAGATAATGGGAAAAAGTCTTTGCTTGGATCAGCTTTTTTTGCACCAACAACAGTACACAATACTGTGACATCGTTGTTAACGCTGACTAATACAGCACCACAGGCTTGGCGAGCAACGCGGCCTGTTTCTAAAGTAATGGTGGATTCACCAAATTTAAACGTTTTAATAACCGGATTCACGGTATCTTCCTTCTCTAATGTGACCTTGGGGAAATTTGCAAGAGTATGGGTATCGGCCCAATCAGCTCCTGAAAAACGAAAAACTGGAAGCCCAAAGCACTTGCATAAATTTCTTTATGCACAGCACTCCAGACTTCCAGCTTCACGTTACTTACAGCTTACGTCTTAACGACGTAGACCCAGACGAGCAATCAAAGTCGCGTAACGGCCAAGATCTTTACCTTTGAGGTAATCAAGCAACTTACGACGCTGGTTAACCATACGGATTAAACCGCGACGTGAGTGGTGATCTTTTTTGTTTTCTTTGAAGTGACCCTGCAGCTTATTGATGTTAAAGGTCAAAAGTGCAACTTGCACTTCTGGAGAACCTGTATCACCTTCAGCTTGCTTGTAGTCATTGATAATCTGAGTTTTTTCTTCGTTACTAAGTGCCATGATGGGCTCCTTAAAATGAACAGGCCGGGATATTCCCGTGCAAAAGAAGAGGTGTGACCGCGCCTGCCAACAGCCAACCTTAAGATTTTCCAGTGACTTTTCAGCACACCAGAAAAAACAAACTCATTGTGACCGAATTAGGCGCTTGGGCGCAACCATTCCGTCATCATCCATCTCACCCACACCAATAAATTCATGGTTATGGTTATACACACGCACCATACCTTCAAGGGGTGAGTTCTGCGCGCGGACTGGCTGACCATTGAGCCAGAAGAAACTACCATTTTCGGTCATTTCCACGCTAGGCCAATGCAGCAAACCACTGTCCATTGGAATCATAAAGGCATCGAGTGCCTCAGCACCGCCCTCTTCATGCGCTTGTTCAAGCTCTTCAAGAGTCACGGCGTGGGTTAAATCAAAGGGACCGGCTTGAATGCGACGTAACTGGGCAACGTGTGCACCGCAGCCCAGTACCGCACCGATATCTTCGACTAAGCTGCGAATATAAGTGCCTTTAGTACAAGACACCAAAATACGCGCTTGATCACCATCATGCCACAGCAACTCCAACTGACTAATAGTCACAGTGCGCGCTGGGCGATCAATAGTAATACCCGCTCGCGCGAGCTTATACAGTGGTTGACCGTCTTTTTTCAATGCCGAATACATGGGTGGTACTTGCTGGATCACTCCACGAAATTGCGGTAAGGCAGCTTCGATATCAGCAGAGGTCACATTGACCGGCTTAGTTTCTAACACTTCACCTTCAGCATCAGCGGTATTGGTGGTCACACCGAGCTGCATGGTGGCTTCATAGACTTTATCGGCATCGAGCAAGTAGCGCGAAAACTTAGTCGCCTCACCAAAGCACAAGGGCAATACACCCGTGGCTAAAGGATCAAGGCTGCCGGTATGCCCGCCTTTATCGGAATTGAGCAACCAACGCACTTTTTGCAAAGCACCATTGGAGCTAAAACCATAGGGCTTATCAAAAATGATAATGCCACTGACACTACGACGCTTACGCTTCACCTGCTGAACCACGCCTTACTCTCCGTCTGACTCAGTATTACGCTGATCTTCAGTCACAGCTTGCTCAATCAATGCCGATAACATGGCACCACGAGTAATGCTCTGATCATAATGAAAATGCAGTGCAGGTACGCTGCGCAGCTTCATGGCTTTACCCAGCAGCATACGCAAATAACCTGCGGTATCTTTAAGCACATCAAGGTTTTCTTTAATCACTTCTGGTGAGTTCTCACCCATGACCGTGATAAACACCTTGGCATGACCCACATCACGACTGACATCAACACCAGTGATGGTGATAAAACCCAGTCGCGGGTCTCTAACTTCTTGCGGGATCAAAGTTGCCAGCTCACGCTGAATCTGATCACCAATACGTTGGGTGCGGCTGTATTGTTTCGCCATTGTTTTCACCTTGTGCTGCATTACAGCAACTTTATTCTCATCTATATAAGCAGCAAACGGCAAGCTCAATAAGCTGGATTAACCCCAAACTTATTGCACTTGCCGTTGCCTATACGACTATGAATTACAGTGTACGTGCGACCTGAACTTTTTCGAATACTTCGATCTTGTCACCAGGTTTAACGTCATTGTAGCTCTTCACGCCGATACCACATTCCATACCTGAACGTACTTCGCCAACGTCATCTTTAAAGCGGCGCAGAGATTCCAGCTCGCCTTCAAAGATCACTACATCATCACGCAATACGCGGATTGGACGGTTACGGTATACCGTACCTTCAACCACCATACAGCCAGCAATTGCACCGAGCTTAGGTGAACGGAAGACTTCACGTACTTCAGCAATACCAAGGATATTCTCACGAACATCGCTGCCTAACAGGCCTGACAGTGCTTTCTTAACATCTTCGATAATATCGTAGATGATGTTGTAGTAACGCATATC
>DATERP010000011.1:0-9830 GCA_035271385.1 Thiopseudomonas sp.
CAAGTGATTGCTGCGATGCGCGCAGAGCTGGCAGGTGTGCAGAAGTGAAAGTATTAGCAGGTGTGTTGGGCGGGCAATTACCCAAGTTGGTGATGTTTGACTTAGACGGCACTCTAATTGACTCAGTACCTGACTTGGCCACAGCCACTGATCAGATGCTGGTGCAATTAGGTCGTGCGCCTGCGGGTATGGATAAGGTGCGTCATTGGGTGGGCAATGGTGCGCCGGTGTTGGTGCGCCGTGCGTTGGCTGATGATGTTGAGCATAGCAGCGTCACAGCAGAGCAAGAGGCGGCCGGTTTAGCAATTTTTATGCAGGTATACGGCACAGGTGAGAGCTTAACCACGCTGTACCCGGGAGCATTAGAAACTCTGCAGTCGTTAAAAATGCTGGGCATCAAAATCGCGCTAGTTACGAACAAACCTGAGAAGTTCTTACCCCAGTTATTGGCTGATACCGGTATGGCTGACTTTTTTGACTGGGTTGTCGGTGGCGATACCTTTGCCCAGAAAAAGCCTGATCCCACCGGCTTGCTTTGGGTGATGCAACAAGCCGGTGTTACGCCAGAACAATGCGTGTTTGTTGGTGATTCGCGCAATGATGTACAGGCGGCACGTGCTGCACATGTCGCCTGTGTGGCGGTGACTTACGGATATAACTATGGCGAGCCGATCAGTGCAGATAACCCTGCTTTAATTGTGGATGACTTGCGCGAGTTATTTTTGTAAACCTGTAGCAATTGCTGCACTGAAAAATCAAATCAGCGTAAAATAATGCCCCCACAGGTCCTCTGAGTTGTATCATGGAACTCTCCAAATGAGCCATGTACCAACTTAGAGGTCAGTCGCCAGTGAGCAATCCAGTTCAGGATCCATCATCCATCTCCGCCATCAAACTTACCGAATACAGCCATGGTGCTGGTTGCGGTTGCAAAATCTCTCCTCAGGTCCTCGACCGCATTCTGGCTTCCAGCCTGACCTTGCCCACTGATGCTAATTTGCTGGTGGGTAACAGCAGTAAAGACGATGCTGCGGCCTATGATATTGGTAATGGTCAGGTCATTCTCAGCACCACCGACTTTTTTATGCCGATTGCTGATGATCCTTTTGATTTTGGCCGCATTGCTGCCACGAATGCCATCAGTGATATTTATGCCATGGGCGGTAAGCCAATTATGGCGATTGCGATTTTGGGTTGGCCGGTGAATATACTGCCCCCGGAAGTGGCACAGCGGGTGATTGATGGCGGTCGTCAGGCCTGTGCCGATGCCGGAATTATGTTGGCTGGTGGTCACAGCATTGATTCGCCTGAGCCGATTTTTGGTTTGGCAGTCACCGGTATCGTTAATAAAGATCAACTGAAACAAAACAATACTGCGACTGCGGGTTGTCAGTTGTATCTGACTAAACCGCTGGGCGTGGGGATTTTAACCACCGCGCAAAAGCAGAAAAAATTACTGCCTGAGCATGAGTTTTTAGCCCGTGATGTGATGTGCCAGATGAATAAAATTGGTGCGCAAGTTGCGCACTTAGCGGGTGTAGAAGCCATTACCGATGTCACAGGTTTTGGTCTGATGGGCCATTTGCTGGAAGTCTGTGAAGGCAGTGGTGTGAATGCTATTTTGTATGAACAGCAGATTCCTGTATTAGCGCCGGTGCGTGACTATATCGCTCAAGGTTGTTTACCGGGCGGGACCACGCGTAACTTTGAATCCTATGGTGAAAAACTAGCACCATTGACTGATGAGCAGCGCGCTGTGTTGTGTGATCCGCAAACCAGCGGTGGTTTATTAATTGCCGTGCAACCTGAACATGCTGCAGCCTTAGAGCAGGTGTTAAAGGCGGGCGGTGTCCATGCACAGCCGATTGGTGAGTTGATTGCTGCACGTGAGGATTACCGCATTGAGGTGCGAGCATGAGTCGGCCCGACGCCACTGATTTTACTCAGCTGTTTTTAACCGATACACCGATGATGGATACCCGCGCCCCGGTTGAGTTTGAGAAAGGTGCATTTCCCCATACGCTTAACTTACCCTTGATGACTGATGACGAGCGCACACAAGTGGGCACCTGTTATAAGCAACAAGGACAAGACGCCGCCATCGAGCTTGGCCATCAATTGGTGCAGGGCGATGTTAAACAGCAGCGTTTAGAACAATGGCTGGCCTTTGCTCGCGAGCATCCTAACGGCTATTTGTATTGTTTTCGTGGTGGCTTGCGCAGCCAGATTGTCCAGCAATGGCTGCGCGAAGCCGGCTGTGACTATCCGCGCATCACCGGTGGCTACAAAGCTCTGCGTCGTTTTTTAATTGACAGCCAAGAGCAGATTATTCATGACAGTCAGTTTTGTATTGTCGCTGGGCATACCGGTTGCGCGAAAACTGATTTGCTCAATACTCTGGATAACAGCATTGATCTTGAAGGGATTGCTAATCACCGTGGCAGCTCTTTTGGCAAGCGTCCGGCAGGCCAGCCCACCCCGATTGATTTTGAAAATCGCTTAGCCATTGCTTTTCTACGCCAACATCATGCGCGTCCCCATCAGCGTATTTTGCTGGAAGATGAAAGCAAGCTGATTGGCCGTTGCGCCTTACCGCTGCAATTGCGTGAGCGTATGGCGACGGCACCCATTGTGCGGGTCACTGCCAGTTTAGAGCAGCGTGTCGAGCACAGTTTTCGTAATTATATTTTGTATAAGTTACAGGAATGGTGCGAAGCATTAGGAGCGCAGGACGGTTTTGCAGCTTTTAGTGCTGATTTAACTGACTCGTTACTGCGCACGAAAAAACGCTTAGGCGGTGTGTTGTATCAGGAGATTGATACGGTCTTGCAGCAAGCTTTGCTTGCACATCAGCAAGGTGATGATAGCTTGCACAGAGCCTGGATTGAGATGATGCTCAGCCAGTATTATGATCCGATGTATGAGTATCAGTTGGCCAACTTTCACGGCACGCCTGAATTTACCGGTAATGCTGCTGAAGTGCGTGAGTATTTAATTGCCACCGCCGAAGTGAGGCCTGCGTCAACGGCAAGCTCAGTTTAAAATATAGCAGGCGTCTTATACAGGCACTGCGCTTGAATGTGCGCTGAGTGTGTTTGCAGATTCAGCGCCGCTTGGGTTTGTACCTGCAGTGATAGGGGGCTTAATGATCAGGTGAAATAGTCGAAACCCGCATCTACTGGTTGCGCGTTATGATGGCCTGCGCTAGTGTTAGGAAATATTTTCACTCCATCCCAAGGGATCCGCTCGTGGTTGTTAATCACAAACTATTGATAGGCACGTTACCCGCGGCATCCGGCCGTTGGCGTTGGCGCGTCTAAAATGAATTGGTCGCCTTGCAGGCGGCAGTGTTTGTGTTCCCCTTTTTTTCCTCTTGCCACGAGGCTGACATGACCCACGAAGAATTTTTGCGTTTAGCTGCACAAGGTTACAACCGTATTCCTTTGGCACGCGAGACCTTAGCTGACTTTGATACACCGCTCTCGATCTACTTAAAACTTGCCGATGCGCCTTATTCCTATTTGTTGGAGTCTGTGCATGGTGGTGAGAAGTGGGGGCGTTTTTCCATTATTGGTTTACCCAGCCGTACGCGCTTACGTGTGGATGGCAAGCGCGTACGGGTGATTACCGATGAGCGCGTGGTCGAAGATCTGGAAGTGGACGATCCGCTGGCCTTTGTCGAGCAGTTTAAAAATCGCTATCAGGTCCCCACCTTGCCGGGCTTACCGCGCTTTAACGGTGGCTTGGTTGGCTATTTTGGCTATGACAGTGTGCGTTATGTCGAGCAGCGTTTAGCCGAGTGTCCCAACCCTGATCCATTGGGCACACCGGATATTCTGTTGCTGGTGTCGGATGCAGTGGTGGTGTTTGATAACTTATCTGGCAAATCGCATCTGATTGTTTTAGCCGACCCCAGTAAACCCGATGCCTACGAGCAAGGTTTGCTGGAACTCGAATTGCTCAGTGCGCAATTGTGCAAGCCACTGACGCCACGTTTAGGTGTGGATCTCAATGAGCTCAATAGCCCAGAGCCTGAGTTTACGTCCAGCTTTAGTCGTGAAGATTTTCAAAAAGCGGTGTTGCAGATTAAAGACTATATCGCTGCCGGTGATTGCATGCAGGTAGTGATCTCGCAGCGTATGTCCGTACCTTTTACCGCTGCGCCGATTGATTTGTACCGCGCGCTGCGCTGCTTTAACCCCACGCCTTATATGTACTTCTTTAACTTCGCTGAGTTCCACGTCGTGGGTAGCTCACCGGAAGTATTAGTCCGCGTGGAAGACGGCTTAGTCACTGTGCGTCCGATTGCTGGAACACGGCCGCGTGGCGCCACTGAAGAGCAAGATATTGCCCTTGAGCACGAGTTGTTAGCCGATAAAAAAGAGTTGGCTGAGCACCTAATGCTGATTGATCTGGGTCGTAACGACGTCGGTCGAGTGGCAGAGACTGGCAGCGTTAAAGTGACAGAGAAAATGATTATTGAGCGTTATTCCAACGTGATGCATATCGTCTCCAACGTCACTGGGCAATTGCGTGAAGATCTCAACTCTATGGATGCCTTACGCGCGATTTTGCCTGCGGGTACTTTATCAGGTGCACCAAAGGTGCGCGCGATGGAAATCATTGATCAGCTCGAGCCAGTCAAGCGCGGTGTGTATGGCGGCGCTGTTGGTTACTGGGCGTGGAATGGCAATATGGATACCGCGATTGCCATCCGTACTGCGGTGATTAAAAACGGTCAGCTGCATGTGCAAGCCGGTGCGGGGATTGTCTCGGACTCACAGCCTGAGTTGGAGTGGGAAGAAACCCTGAATAAGCGCCGTGCCATGTTTAAAGCAGTGGCTTTGGCCGAAAAAAGTAAGCCAAACAGCTGATATTTTTAAGATGTCTTGAAGTTTTAATTGTTAAGGATAGGTGCAAATGTCGAATCGAATCAGAGTAGCGATTGCCGGTTATGGCAATTTAGGACGTGGCGTTGAATCAGCGTTGGCACAAAACCCAGATATGCGTCTGGTCGGTGTGTTCAGTCGTCGTGATCCAGCGAGCGTCACCTTGCTCGATAGCAGCGTGCCAGTCTATGCCATGGACACCATTGAGCAGTACCAGGACGAAGTCGATGTGATGATTTTGTGTGGTGGTTCCAAGTCTGATCTGCCCGAGCAGGGCCCGTATTTAGCGCAGTTTTTCAATACTGTCGATAGCTTTGATACGCACGCCAAAGTGCCTGAGTACTATGCTGCGCTGGATCAGTCAGCACGCGAATCGGGTCGTGTGGCGATGTTGTCTGTGGGTTGGGATCCAGGTTTGTTTTCACTCAACCGTTTATTTGGCGAAGCCATTTTGCCAGAAGGCGAGACCTACACCTTCTGGGGGAAAGGCTTAAGCCAAGGTCACTCGGATGCGGTGCGTCGGGTGCCGGGTGTGCAGTCTGGCGTGCAATATACGCTGCCATCTGAAGATGCGATTGCGCGTGTACGCAGTGGTGAACGTCCAGAACTCACTACCCGTGAAAAGCACAAGCGTGAGTGTTATGTGGTGCTAGCGCAAGGCGCTGAAACGGATGTGGTGCGCGAGAGCATTGTCAGCATGCCGGACTACTTTGCTGATTTTGATACCACGGTCAACTTTATCGACCAAGCTACTTTCGAGAAAGAGCACAGCAGCATGCCCCATGGTGGCTTTGTGATTCGCAGCGGTAATACCGGCGTGGATAGCAAACAAACCATCGAGTATTCATTAGCGCTGGGCAGCAATCCTGAGTTTACCGCCAGTGTATTGGTGGCCTATGCGCGAGCCGTACACCGCTTGGCACGGGTGAATGATATCGGTGCCAAAACTGTGTTTGATATTGCTCCGGGTTTGTTATCACCGAAAAGCCCAGCGCAGTTGCGTAAAGAACTGTTGTAATTCAACTGATACATCGCCTAAGGAACACCCTTGTATGCTGCTAATGATCGACAATTACGACTCCTTTACTTGGAATTTGGTGCAGTACTTTGCTGAATTGGGCGCTGAGGTCAAAGTGGTGCGTAACGATGAATACACTGTGCCAGAATTATTAGCGATGCAGCCTGAGCGCGTGGTGATTTCGCCAGGTCCCTGCACGCCCAATGAGGCCGGTGTGTCATTAGCAGCGATTCAGGCCTTTGCTGGTTTAGTACCGATTTTAGGTGTGTGTTTAGGGCATCAAAGCATCGGGCAAGTGTTTGGTGGCCAAGTGGTGCGCGCTGCGCAGCCGATGCACGGTAAAACCAGTCCGGTCCATCACCATGATCAGGGCGTGTTTAGCGGGCTCAATAATCCGCTGACCGCCACCCGCTATCATTCGTTGGTCGTGGCGCCGGAAAGCTTACCGGACGAGCTGGTGATGACCGCGTGGACACAAACTGAGCAAGGCGAGTTGGAGGCGATTATGGGCATCCAGCACCGCACTTTAAATATTGAAGGGGTGCAGTTTCACCCTGAATCCATCTTGACTGAGCAAGGCCATGCCTTGTTGGCTAACTTTTTAAAACAAACAGGAGGACAGCGTTAATGGACATTAAAGAAGCGCTCAATCGTGCGGTCAATCACCTGGACTTAAGCACAGCAGAAATGCAGTCGGTGATGCGCCAAATCATGACCGGCCAGTGCACCGAGGCGCAGGTGGGCGGCTTTTTAGTGGCCATGCGCATGAAAAGTGAAAGCATCGATGAAATCGTTGGTGCCGTGCAGGTGTTACGCGAATTGGCTGAACCCGTTGCGATTGAGGGCGAGCATCTAGTCGATACCTGCGGTACGGGCGGCGACGGCATGAATATTTTCAACGTCTCGACGGCTGCTGCTTTTGTGGTCGCGGCCGCTGGTGGTCAAGTGGCCAAACACGGTAACCGCGCCGTGTCAGGTAAAAGTGGTAGTGCTGATTTGCTCGAAGCAGCGGGCATTAATTTAGATTTAACCCCTGAGCAAGTCACCCGTTGTATTGAAACTGTCGGTGTGGGTTTTATGTTTGCGCCCGCACACCACGGTGCCATGCGCCATGCCAGTGGCCCACGCCGTGAGCTGGGTCTACGTACCTTATTTAATATCTTGGGCCCGATGAGTAATCCGGCACAGGTGAAAAACCAAGTCATTGGTGTATTTAGCAAGCAACTGTGCCGCCCGTTAGCTGAAGTATTACTGCGCTTAGGCAGCAAGCATGTGATGGTGGTGCACGCACAAGACGGTATGGATGAAATCAGTCTGGCGGCACCTACTTTTGTCGCTGAATTGAAAGACGGTGAGATTACTGAATACCGTATTCAGCCGGAAGATTTTGGTATTAATAGTCAGTCATTAATTGGCTTAGAAGTGGACGATGCTGCGGCCTCCTATAGATTGATTCGTGATGCCATCGGTAAGCGTGAGCTGCCCTATGCCCATAAAGCCGCCGAAATGATTGCCCTCAATGCCGGTGCCGCTTTGTATGTTGCAGGCATAGCTAGCACCTTAAAAGAAGGCGTGGCGCGCGCGCATGACACGATTTATACCGGTCTTGCCTTAGAAAAATTATCAGAACTTGTATCCTTCACTTCCGTGTTTAAGCAAGAGGCCGCTAATCCATGAGTATTCCAACGGTTTTAGAAAAAATTGTTGCACGTAAGCACGAAGAAGTGGCGCTACGTCAGCAAGTTGTTAGCGTCACCGAGTTGTATGCCCAAGCAGCGCAAGCCTCAGCTACCCGTGGCTTTGCCAATGCTCTGCAACAGCAAGTGCAGAAGAAATTACCCGCAGTGATTGCGGAAATTAAAAAAGCCTCGCCGAGCAAAGGTGTCTTGCGTGAGGACTTTGTGCCTGAATGGTTGGCAAAAAGTTATGCACAAGGCGGCGCAACCTGTTTGTCAGTCTTAACCGATATTGATTTTTTCCAAGGCGCGGATCGTTATCTGCAAGAAGCGCGTAACGCTTGCAAGCTGCCGGTGATTCGCAAAGACTTTATGGTTGATCCCTACCAGATTGTTGAAGCGCGTGCGCTGGGTGCTGACTGCGTCTTGCTGATTGCTGCTTGCTTGGATGACACACAAATGCTGGAACTGGCGGCTACCGCCAAAGAGTTGGGTTTAGATGTTCTGGCGGAAGTGCATGATGGTGTGGAGTTGGATCGCGTTTTGACTCATCTTGATACGCCGTTGGTGGGTATTAATAACCGCAATCTGCATAATTTTGAAGTGTCATTAGAAACGACCCTAGAGCTATTACCGCGTATTCCACAAGAGCGTTTGGTGATTACTGAAAGTGGTATTTTGCAGCGCACTGATGTTGAGTTGATGGAAATTAACAATGTGCATGCGTTCTTAGTCGGCGAAGCCTTTATGCGTGCTAACGACCCAGGCGCTGAGCTTAAGCGTTTGTTCTTCCCAAAGTAAACGAGCGCATAACAGGTACGGGTCAGTACGCGCCTGTTGTCTGTTTGCAGTATTTAGGTCGCGCAAGCATCGGTTAGTATGGTTAGCTATTGCAGTCAATAAAGGATCAAAAGTGTGAGTAAACCTTGGGTTTTAGGGCTTACCGGTGGCATAGGTAGCGGTAAAAGTGCTGCCGCTGATGCCTTTGTTGCGCTAGGTATTGAGGCGATTGATGCCGACCATGCTGCGCGTTGGGTGGTTGAGCCTGGGCGTCCTGCTTTAGAGCATATTGTTGATCGCTTTGGTGATGATGTCCTGCAGGCGGATGGTCAATTGAATCGCGCAGCCTTGCGCGAGCATATTTTTGCTGAGCCAGAGCAACGTCAGTGGCTTGAGCGTTTATTGCATCCGCTGATTCGTGCTGAGATTGATCAGTTTCTGGCGGCTGCGCAATCACCTTATGCCATCCTTGTGTCACCCTTGTTGGTTGAGTCTGGGCAGCATGAAGTGGTGCAGCGTGTGCTGGTGGTGGATGTGCCCACTGAAGTACAACTTGAGCGTGCTTTGCAGCGTGATCAAGTCTCTGAAGAGCAATTGCGCGCTATTATGCAGGTGCAACTTAAGCGTGATGAGCGTTTGCAGTATGCTGATGATGTGCTGTGTAATGCTGCAGATAAAGTCGCTTTGCAGAAAGAAGTTGCCCGTTTGCATGACTATTATTTAACTTTAAAAGGGGGTCAAGCATGACTTCAGTAAAGACAGTTGCCTGTCCAACCTGTGAAAAACCAGTGGAGTGGGGCGAGCAAAGTCCGTCACGTCCGTTTTGCAGTGAGCGTTGTAAGTTGATTGATCTGGGTGCTTGGGCATCCGAAGAGCATGCCATTCCAGGTGAACCTGATTTAGATGCGATCTTTGATGATGATTTTAATAGCTAATACGCCCATTAGTTGCTGCGAAACGCTCTTGTAGCAACTGGCTACGTCTGCGATAGCGGTCTTTGATGATCAGTGTTTGCTAGATACAGTGTGTGCCAGTGACGCTATTGCCGTTCTTCCCTCAAGAGCACATCCTGTGCTCAATTCGGGCGCTACGCCATCCATGGCTACGCTGGTCACGGCAACAGTGCCATTCGCCGTTAACCATCTATATTGCTTGCAGGTTTAGCTAAGATTCTAACTGCTATATTTCTTAAATTTTGCGAGCAGTGCCTAGTGCTCATGAGTACTGTAGTGCAGAGCGTACGTTGCATTTGTGGTTGAACATCTGTGTTTCTCAAGTCTTGCCAGCAACACCTATGCTTAATGAGTACTGTGGTGTAGCTGTGCAGAGCGTAGCCAAGGATGGCGAAGCGCCGGAGTTGAACCCTGGATGGGTTCATCGACGGAAGAACAGCTATAGCACAGTACGGCATGCGCACATACCTGCTGCATTTAACCTAACTTAATCGTATTAAAATCAAGTTGATTG
>DATERP010000012.1:0-25048 GCA_035271385.1 Thiopseudomonas sp.
TTTAACGCTTCTTGAAACTCCTTGTTACCGTTGAGACTCTTTCGAACCTCTCTGGTAGGCCGCGTATTCTACAGAACACTGCGAACCTGTCAAGCTTATTTTTTAAGTTATTTCCTTAAAAATCAAACTCTTACGTTAAGCCGTGAAACCTTGTTTGCCTAACGAGGTGCGCATTCTACAGCAGCGACGCAGCCTGTCAACAGCTAATGAGAAAGAAATGCAAAATACTTGAAAAGCCATCTTTAAAGCACCTATAAAGAGCTGCTCTACTATATAGCAAGTCATTCACAGCGCGCACTTAGTAAAAGCACCTCAAACCTTAACCGCCCACACAAACACTTAAGAAGTGCCAAACACTAGCAACGCAATAGCATTGCAATCAATAACAACCTTAAGATTAGGCAGTGTCGCACGCTACTGAGTAAGCTACCCCTAAGCACCTACAATAGAAACCCGACTATTATGACTCATGTCACCCCTCTCACTCTCACAGCCCAGCAACTAGCCAAAGAACAGCAAACACTTTTGCGGAAGTTTTATCGCAATCACCACAGCCCAATGCGCATTACACAACAAGCACAGACCTGGGTTGTGCGCGCACCAGAAATCATTACCGGTCTATGCCTCTCGCCCATTGATCAAGGGTATTGGCTAACAAGTTTATTCACCGCACCACAGTACCGCTTCTGCGGTGCAGCACACTTTTTATTGGAACACCTTCAACTGATTTATCAAGACACTCCTATTTGGTTATTTTGCCACCCTGACTTAGGCAATTTTTATCGCAAGCTCGGCTTTAGAGAAACACAAGACTTACCACAAACATTAAGCCAGCGCTTACAACGCTATCAGCAGCACAAGTTGTTAATAGCCATGAGCAACCACCCCCTAGCAGAAAAATCACAACTGACTTAACTCATCATGGCAAAACCGCGACAAAGGCAAAGCGAGCCAAAGATTGCTTTGCCTTGCCTTGCCTTGCCGTCACAGTCTTAGCCGCTGCTATCTTATAACTGTGCTTTTCCTTAATATATTGCGATCTAATTTAGGTTGCGGATCTTATTATGTCTATTTCCACAGGGCTTATTGCACTGGTTGCTCTTGCCTATATGGCAATTTTATTTGCGATTGCTTTTTATGGTGATCGCCGCAGCGCAACAGTCAGTCCACGTATGCGTTCAACTGTCTACAGCCTATCTTTAGCAGTCTATTGCAGCAGCTGGACATTTTTCGGCTCTGTTGGCCAAGCTGCTGAGCAGATATGGTCATTTCTACCCATTTATATTGGTCCGATCCTATTACTGACCTTTGCGCCCTGGGTATTAAAGAAGATGGTGATTATCAGCAAGCAAGAGAACATCACCTCAATCGCTGACTTTATTGCGGCACGCTATGGCAAGTCACAACGCCTTGCAGTAGTAGTGACCCTGATTGCCGTTGTTGGTGTACTGCCCTATATCGCACTACAACTTAAAGGGATTGTGCTGGGTGTAAACCTACTCACAGGTACATCGGCCAATTCAACAGGTATGTATGCACAAGATACGGCGCTGATTGTGACTGTAGCCCTAGCTTTGTTTACTATTTTATTTGGTACACGCAACCTTGACGTAACTGAGCATCACCGCGGCTTAATGTTTGCCATTGCCTTTGAATCTCTGGTGAAGCTCATGGCATTTATTGCCGTTGGCCTTTTTGTGATTTTCGGTCTTTACAATGGTATTGGCGATTTATGGCAACAAGCCAAAGACGCGCCTAAGCTTGAGTCCTACTGGAATGAAGCAACCAACTGGCCGGCGATGATTGTGCAGACCTGCGTTGCAATGATGGCTATTTACACTTTACCGCGCCAGTTTCACGTCACAGTAGTGGAAAATAATGATGAGGCGGATCTACGCGTAGCACGCTGGGTATTCCCTTTATACTTGTTACTGGTTGCTCTCTTTGTTATTCCTATTGCACTTGCTGGTCAATTACGCCTGCCCTCTTCTGTAGTACCCGACTCATTTGTCATCAGCCTTCCTTTAGCTGAAGGTAATCCAACCTTAGCGATTTTGGCTTTTATTGGTGGCGCATCTGCAGCGACCGGTATGGTGATTGTAGCGGCGGTTACCTTAGCTATTATGATCTCCAACCATATTCTACTGCCATCTATGCTGGCAGCACGTACTACTGAACGCCCCTTTGAAGCGTTTCGATACTGGATGCTCACCGCCCGGCGCCTCAGCATCATCATTATTCTTTTGCTGGCCTATACTAGTTATCGCTTACTCGGTGCTAATACCAGCCTAGCCACTATTGGCCAGATTGCCTTTGCTGCTTTAACTCAATTAGCGCCAGCCATGCTCGGCGCTTTAAGTTGGAAGCATGCGAACCGTCAAGGCGTTTATGCAGGTTTGATTGCAGGCTCAGTCTTATGGGCTTACACCTTGGTGCTGCCGCTTATCGCGAGCAGTATGAATTGGTCTTTAACATCATTCCCAGGTCTCACATGGCTTTCAAGCAAACCTTTTGGGCTGCCGACTGATCCTTTAACACTGGGTGTACTGCTTTCGTTAAGCGGCAACTTCCTGTTATTTATTTTAGTGTCATTATTTTCTAAAACGCGTGTCTCTGAACACTGGCAAGCCAGTCGTTTTATTGGTCAACATATAGGTGGTCGCCAAACCTTTACCGTACAGATCAGTGACCTGCTGATTTTAGCGGGCCGCTTTGTGGGTGAAGATCGAGCTAAACAAAGCTTTATTCGCTTTGCGTACAAACAAGGGCTGGGCTTTAACCCCACAGAAACAGCAAGTAGCGAATGGGTTGCGCATACAGAACGCCTACTCACTGGTGTTTTAGGCGCATCCTCAACACGTGTCGTGGTTAAGGCCGCTATCGAAGGCCGCGAAATGTATGTAGAGGATGTCGTTCGTATTGTTGGCGAAGCATCTGAAGTTTTGCAATTCAACCGCACTCTATTGCAGGGCGCGATTGAAAACATCACCCAAGGCATTAGTGTCGTTGACCGCTCCCTTCGCCTAGTCGCTTGGAACAGCCGCTATTTAAAGCTGTTTAACTACCCCGAAGACTTGATCAAAGTCGGCCGTCCTGTCGCAGATATCATTCGCCATAACGCTATGCTAGGCCTTTGTGGTCCGGGCGATGTTGATGCTCATGTCAATAAACGCTTGTATTGGATGCGTCAAGGCACAGCTCACACCTCAGAGCGTTTATTCCCTAATGGCCGAGTCATTGAATTAATCGGCAACCCGATGCCCGGTGGCGGCTTTGTTATGAGCTTTACGGACATTACTGCCTTCCGTGAAGCTGAGCACGCATTAAAAGAAGCCAATGAAAGCCTTGAGCATCGTGTCAGTGAGCGCACCCACGAACTGTCACAGCTTAATATTGCGCTCAGTGACGCTAAACATGTTGCAGAAAGTGCTAACCAATCTAAAACTCGTTTTTTAGCTGCGGTTAGCCATGACTTGATGCAACCGCTGAATGCTGCACGTCTTTTTTCAGCAGCACTCTCACATCAAGATGCACTCCCCAGCGATGCACAAGAGTTAGTTAAAAACCTAGACAGCTCGTTACGTTCTGCAGAAGACTTAATCAGTGACCTATTGGATATCTCACGTCTTGAAAGTGGCCGCATTACTCCACACTGTCAGCCCTTTGCGCTTGGACCTTGGCTAGAAGCACTGGGTGCAGAATTCACTGTATTAGCTGAACAGCAAGGTATAGATTTTCGTTTACGTAGCACATCGTTAAATATTGTCAGCGACCCAAAACTGCTACGTCGGATCATTCAAAACTTTTTGACCAACGCCTTTCGTTACGCCAATGGTAATGTGCTACTAGGCGTGCGCCGCCAAACCAATAGCGTACGCATTGATGTCTGGGACCGTGGCCAGGGTATACCTGCAGATAAACTCAACTTTATTTTTGAGGAATTTAAGCGTCTTGATAGCCACCAAACTCGTGAAGAGAAAGGCCTAGGCCTAGGTTTAGCGATTGCAGATGGCTTAAGTAAAGTACTCAACCACCGAATCGAAGTTCGCTCTTGGGTGGATAAAGGCAGCGTATTTAGCATCACCGTGCCGCTGTATAAAGGTAAACTCAATACCGCACCTGCACCTAGCGCAAGCAACAATACCGCCATACAACCACTGGCTGGCTTAACTGTGCTGTGCGTGGATAATGAAAGTAGCATTTTAGCAGGAATGCTCAGCCTGCTCTCGCGCTGGGGTTGCCATGTACTCACGGCAAGCAACCGCCAAGAGTGTGCTGCTTTACTGGAAAGCGGTGCTGCGCCAGACTTAGCATTAGTGGATTATCACTTAGATGGTGGTGATACAGGTATCGCACTGATGATGTGGCTGCGCCAGCAAATGAATGCACCTGTCCCAGGTATTGTAATCAGTGCCGATGGACGCCCAGAGTTGGTCAGCCAAGTACATGCTGCTGGCTTAAGCTTTCTAGCCAAACCGGTTAAGCCTGCAGCATTACGTGCATTGATTAATCGCCATACGCCCTCTTAGTGGTACAACAGGCTGCGTATAGCTTTAAGCTAAATATACGCAGCCTTGTGATTGATCAGAATAAACAGCAGGCAAAAAAAAGGGCAACCAAAGTTGCCCAAATTGCCTTGCGTGCTCATGCTGCTAGAAAGGATCAGCTTGATTTACGATCCTGCTCAACCTTTCTAACGAAATAAAATAGACCAACAAAGAAAGCAATCATAAGGGCAACTGTACCAATGCCGGCAAAAACAACTATATCCATAAACATTGCAACCACCCCGCGCTTTAAAATTAACTTGTAATAAAGATAAGGCACAACTGCAAGCAGGGTATTGATAGAGGTCAATAGAGTGCTTAAAGCTCCCTTATAAAGACTCTGTCGCTGTGATTCGATTTAGCGTTTTTTCTTGGCCTTCTTCTTAGCTTTTATAACAGGCTTGTTTAAAGGCAATGCGCTGACAAAAGCTGCGCGCACCCTTTGCAGGCGTTTTTCATTAAGATCATGCTCGCGTCGTTTACGCTCACCACTTAAGTCAATAATATTTTCTTCTGCTGTCTCGCTCATACAACCTCCTCCATCACCTTTAACACTGCATGCGCCAGATTAAATAATGCTTAAATTATTAAGGCGGACTACTACACCTTAATATCAACCCATAGCCCCTTACGCGACAGTTCGCTTTTTTCTAACTGCTCATCCGTAGCACTCTCTGCCTCAGCCTCTGCATCACCTTGTATTAGCAGCGCTTCACGCTGACGCTGGTGCTGACGACGCTGCTCATCACGCGCCCGTTCTTGCGCTGTTGAGCTTTCATCATTTTCAAAACCTAAGCGACCGCCCTTAGTATTTTCCTTGGTAGGTGACACAGCCGTAATAACTGGAGTCGGTTTAACTGGATCATTTTGCGCCGTTACAGGCACTAATCCTTGCGGAATAGGAGGTAACATGAGGCCACTCCTTGATATAAATGCACACAGCACACTATAACTAGAGTGCAATATATTATCCTAGAATTCATTTTATCTAGACTCATTCTGATTGCCCCGTGTTCTCTGCGTCACTATCCGTTATCATAACGCGCTTTTTATACTACACGGAGACAAGCATGACGCAGCAGTATCAACCCGGACAACGCTGGATCAGTGACGGTGAGACCGAACAAGGTTTAGGCACCGTTTTAACATCAGATGGGCGCATCCTAACCATCATTTACCCAGCCACCGGAGAAACTCGACAATACTCGCAGCGTAATGCTCCATTAACCCGTGTGCGTTTTGTACCCGGTGATGAGATCAGCCACTTTGAAGGCTGGACCATGACCGTACGTGAAGTAGACGAAGTTGATGGTCTATTGATCTACCAAGGCTTCAATAGTGATAACCAAGACTGCACGCTGCCAGAAACGCAGCTCTCCAATTTTATTCAATTTCGCATGGCCAGTGACCGTTTGGTGGCAGGTCAAGTTGACCCGCTGGCTTGGTTTACTTTGCGCTACAACTCACTGCAGCATAATAGCGATTTGCAGCAATCCAACCTCTGGGGTTTAGCCGGTGTACGCGCCGAGCCCATTGCGCATCAGTTGCATATTGCCCAAGAAGTGGCTGACCGTATTGCGCCGCGCGTGTTGTTAGCGGATGAAGTGGGTCTGGGTAAAACCATCGAAGCAGGCTTGATTATTCACCGGCAGATTCTCAGCGGTCGTGCCAGTCGTATCCTATTGATGGTGCCAGAAACCTTGCAACATCAATGGCTGGTGGAGATGCGCCGTCGTTTTAACTTAGACGTCGCACTCTTTGATGCTGAACGTTTTCAAGCTAGCGATGCCGACAACCCCTTTGAAGATTGCCAAATTGCTTTAGTAGCAATGAATTGGCTTGTCGAAGATGAGCGTGCGCAACAAGCACTGTGCGCATGCGACTGGGATATTATGTGGTCGATGAAGCACACCACTTGGTTTGGCATCCAGAACAATCCAGCCCTGCGTATCAACTGGTCGAAACCTTAGCGGCGCATATTCCAGGCATTCTTTTACTGACGGCAACGCCTGAGCAATTAGGCCAAGACAGCCACTTTGCCCGTTTACGCTTACTCGACCCGCATCGCTTTCATGATTTGGCCGCCTTCCGTGAAGAAAGTCAGCACTACCAAGCCATTGCTGAAGCTGTACGCGAGTTACTCGACCAAGAGCAGTTAAGTGCTGCGGCAGAGCAGACCATTGCAGAGTTTTTAGGCGCAGACAGCCAAGCGTTAATCAGTGCTTTCAATAGCGGCGACAAGCACGCTGCGCCACGCTTAATTCGTGAATTGCTCGATCGCCATGGCACAGGGCGTTTATTGTTCCGTAACACCCGCGCAGCTATTTCTGGTTTCCCTGAGCGTAAATTACACGCTACGGCGCTGGCCTACCCTGCACAGTATCTAAATAATCCCGCAGATTTACATGCTCAGTTGTATCCAGAGATTTATGTGGACGGTCCGCTGGACGAGTCTGAAGAAGATGAAAGCCTACAATTCTGGTGGCGTTTTGATCCGCGTGTCGATTGGCTATTGGACACCCTCAAAGGTCTTAAGCAAGAAAAAGTCTTAGTGATTTGTGCCCATGCGCAAACCGCATTGGACTTAGGCGATGCCATGCGTATTCGTTCAGGTATTCCAGCCACCACCTTCCATGAAGGCATGAGCATTATTGAGCGTGACCGTGCCGCAGCTTGGTTTGCCGATGATGAGTTTGGAGCGCAAGTGATGTTCTGTTCGGAAATCGGCAGTGAAGGCCGCAACTTCCAATTCAGTCACCACCTGGTGTTATTCGATTTACCGCAGCACCCTGATTTACTTGAGCAACGTATTGGTCGTTTGGACCGTATTGGTCAACAGCACACTATTGAGATTCATGTGCCCTACTTACTCGGTACCGCGCAGCAGCGTATGTTTGAATGGTATCAACAGGCACTCAATGCATTCTTGTCCACTTGCCCAACCGGTAATGCGGTGCAGTTGCAGTTTAGCGAGCAACTCAACACATTGCTGCTAGACGACGAAGATGATGCTGCTTGGCAAGCTCTGTTAGACGAAGCTGCTGGCGTACGTGCACAACTTGAAAGCGAGATGGAAAAAGGTCGTGACCGTTTACTGGAAATCAATTCCAGTGGCGCAGGTCGTGGACAGGCTTTAGTTGAAGCCATTGCTAAGCAAGACAACAGCTTCACTCTGCCGATGTATATGGAGCAGTTGTTCAATGCCTTTGGCATTGAGAGCGAAGACCATTCAGAGAACGCTTTGATTTTGCGCCCGAGCGAAAAAATGCTGGATGCCAGCTTCCCACTGGGCAGTGATGAAGCAGTGACTATCACCTATGACCGTGATTTAGCACTGAGCCTTGAGGATATGCAATTTATCACTTGGGAACACCCCATGGTGCAAGGCGGGATGGATTTAGTGCTGTCAGGCTCAATGGGTAACACGGCTGTTGCGCTGCTAAAAAATAAAGCCATTAAAGCCGGTACTCTGCTGGTGGAATTGCTCTATGTCAGTGAAGCGATTGCGCCCAAGCACTTGCAACTCGGTCGCTTCTTACCACCGATTGCCTTGCGTTGTTTACTGGATGATAAAGGCACTGATTTGGCCAGTCGCGTCAGTTTTGAAACACTGAATGATCAACTCGAAAGCGTACCACGCTCCAGTGCGAGTAAATTTGCGCGCGCGCAACGCGATACTTTATTACGCTTAGTGGATAGTGCACAAAAAACCATGTTGCCGCGTCATAACGAACGTGTTGAGCAAGCGCGTAGCGCTTTTACGGCCAATATGGATGAAGAAATTTCTCGTCTAACGGCTTTGCAAGCGATTAACCCCAGCGTGCGCAATGAAGAGATTGATACGCTGCGGGCTTATAAGGAGCAAGGTTTAACCATGCTCGGTAAGGCGGGCTTACGTCTGGAAGCCATACGCGTTTTAGTCGCCGGTTAACTTTATGAACTGGTGTTGTGCTGTTATGCAGTGCAACGCCAGCTTCAGTGATTGAGGCAAGACTATGACTTACAGGCTTAATCCGATTGGTTATGTGCGCTCGTGTTTTAAAGAAAAGTTCGCTATTCCCCGCCAACCCCTATTGGCTCCTGCCGCACAAGGCTGCATTGAACTGCTGCCACCTTATGATCAGGCTGATGCTGTGGCCGGTCTTGAGGATATCAGCCATATTTGGGTGATTTTCCTCTTTCATAAAACTCTAGAAAGTACCCCGCGCTTGAAAGTACGTCCACCGCGCTTGGGTGGTAATAAAAGTATTGGTGTATTTGCCAGTCGTGCAACCCATCGACCCAATGGTATTGGGCAATCGGCTGTGCGTTTAGAGCGCGTGGAAGCTGGGCGTTTATGGGTGTCAGGGATTGATTTACTCGATGGCACGCCGGTGTTGGATATCAAGCCTTATGTGCCCTATGCCGACAGTTTACCGATGGCGCGCAATGCCATCGCTGAATATGCACCCAAGCTGATTGCTGTGAGCTGGCAAGCGTCGGCCTTACAGCAAGCGCAAGCGCATGCGCTGCGTTTGCAACAACCTGTGGTGGAATTGATTGAGCAGTGTTTGGGGCAAGATCCGCGCCCGGCTTATCAACAGCCAACGCCTGAGCGCATTTATGGCGTGCAGTTTTGGGATGTGCAGGTGCGTTGGTGTTATTTAACGCTGGAGCAGATTGAAGTGGTTGAGGTCAGTCTGGTTTAACGCTTTAGAATTGCACTGCATATTCTACAAACTATAGTGGCGTGTGATGTATTGCTAAAAGCAGTTCTGTGCATATCGCATCTCACTGATATCACTTTTCCCTCAACGCAACATCCTGTTGCGATTCGGGCGCTACGCCATCCATGGCTACGCTTGTCGTGACATCAGTGAGACGCTTGTTGATCCGTGATGTTGTGTTCGGGTTTTAGGCAGAATTAAAGCGACTAAAATCAAAAGCCAAAGCTAACATAGTACTGAGCTTTAAATGATTAATGCTGCAAGAGCGCCAACGCTACATAGGGTCAATGAGTACTTCGGGGTTGATGTGGTGAGCGTAGCCATGGATGGCGTAGCGCCGGAGTTGAACCTCGGACGGGTTCATCGACGGATTAACATCAACTCCGAAGTACGCCACGCACCTATTAAGCTCTTAACACTCACAAACAATCATGTCACGAACAGAGCTTATCAAGATGCAGAGACCTCTTTGGCAACGGGTACTAAACGCCCATCTTCCAAAGTCAAAATACGATCCATTTGCTGCGCTAAAGCTGGGTCATGGGTCACCACTAAAAATGTCGTACCTAATGAAATCGATAATTCCAGAATCAACTCTTGAATCGTTTGCGCGGTAGTGCGGTCGAGGTTACCGGTTGGCTCATCCAGCAGCACTAAAGCAGGCTGATTGACCAAGGCACGGGCAATCGCCACTCGCTGCCGCTCACCACCGGACAACTCTGATGGTTTGTGATGGATACGCGGACCCAATCCGACGCGGGTCAATAAAGCTTCTGCGCGTTGACGTGCTTCAGCGATAGGTAGCTTGCCCATCAACAACGGCATACAGACATTTTCTAGCGCGCTAAACTCAGCCAACAAATGGTGGAATTGATAGACAAAACCTAAAGCACGATTACGCAGTAAACCGCGATTTTTCTCTGATAATGCCGACAACTCTTCACCGGCCAACCACACACTGCCGGTGCTGGGTGTATCTAAACCACCGAGCATATTCAGCAAAGTGGTTTTACCCGAGCCAGAACTACCGATAATCGCCACACGCTCACCGGGCTTGAGTAATAACTCAACACCTTGCAACACATGCACTTCGGCTGGGCCTTCGCTGTAGCTTTTGCCTAAATTGCGGCACTCTAAAACAGCTGAATTACTCATAACGCAAAGCCTCCGCAGGTTCAGTGCGTGAAGCGCGCCACGCTGGGTATAAAGTTGCTAAAAAGCTCATTAACAAAGCAGAGCCACAAATCATCACCACATCATCCACACGTAATTCAGACGGTAGGTAACTGATAAAGTACACATCAGAACTCAAGAACTGATGACCAAAGAACTTTTCTATCGCAGCCACCCAAGTTGTGACATTCAGCGCACTCACCACACCCAGCACACCGCCAATCAAAGTACCCACCACACCAATCAACGAACCCTGCACCATAAAGATCGCCATGATTTGCCCAGGCGATGCACCTAAGGTACGCAAGATTGCGATATCGGCTTTCTTGTCGGTGACTACCATCACCAGCGTGGAAATAATATTAAAAGCGGCTACGGCAACAATCAGCAGCAGCAACAGCGCAATCATAGTTTTTTCCATTTGAATCGCTTGGAATAGATTGCCATGACTGCGCGTCCAATCGCGTGGATGTAAATCTTCATTGGGCATACTGCGGGCAATTTCCCAAGCCACACGTGGCGCATCAAACAAGTTCGTCAGCTTTAAACGTATGCCTTCCACTTGATTGGGCTGCCAACGTGATAAGCGCGCAGCATCTTCGATATTGATTAAAGCCAGCGAACTATCGAGTTCAGCACCGACTTTAAAAATACCCACTACCGTAAAACGCTTCAGACGTGGAAATACTCCAGCAGGGGTAATCGAGGCTTCAGGTAACACAAAGGTTAGCTTTTCGCCCACTGACGCATTAAACATCGCTGCGGTTTGCTGACCAATCACAATGCCAAACTCACCGCTTTGTAACGCCTCTAAACTACCCTCGACCATATGGTCGGTAATAATTGAGACGTTCTTTTCTGCGCTGGGCAAAACACCATTGACCAACACCGGCTGCACACTGCCACTGTGGGTGAGCATCCCCTGCAGCTGAGTGAAGGGAGCAACAGCCAGCACATCAGGATGCTGCTTAACCTGCTCACCCACCTGCTGCCAATCATCTAATGGAGTATAAGAGCTGACAGTCGCGTGCGGCACCATACCTAAAATACGCGTACGCAACTCACGGTCAAAACCGTTCATCACTGACAGGACTAAAATCATCACCAATACACCCAAAGCCAAACCGACCATGGACGTCAGCGAGATAAAAGAAATAAAGTGATTGCGACGTTTGGCGCGCGTATAACGCATACCAACAAATAGAGCTAAAGGTCGAAACATAGGAATACATTCACAGAAAAAATTCGATAGGTTGGCAGTTTGTTGCATGCCGATTTACACTCAGACCTCCATTGCAGCCATGGGTTCGTCATGTCCACACAAGATACCGAAGATCGTCGCGAATACTATCGCATTGACGATCAAATCGCACTGCAAATTCGTTTAGCAGATTCCGAAAATGAAGAAGACTCACTTCTGTTTCATTTACTAGGCGATCTGCATTTACTCGAATATGACGCACAGCCTTTATTGCGCTCGGTGGGTGAAGCTGACCGCTCAGTCGCAAGCTATTTAAAGGTGATCAACAAGCGTATTGATTTAATCGCTCAAGTGTTAGCTCGCGATCTACTCAAAGAAATTGGCCCTGCACGCGCAGTCAGCCTCTCCGAAGCGAGCATTGCCTTTGTGGATGAGCACACTTATGCGCTCGGCACCCTGCTCAGTTTAAAAATTGCTTTATTGCCACAAGGTTTTGGCTTGCGGGTCGATGCTCGCGTAGTAGAACACCGCGCCACATCAATGGGCACACAAACGGTCACAGTGTTTGAAAATTTACCCGATGCCACCCGGCAAATATTAGCCAGACATATCCTGCACAAACAAGCGCTGCAAAGACGCTTAGCACTGCAACCTGATGAAGATTCTGCACTGTCATGCTGATTTATGGTCATCGAGGTGCGCGAGGTGAGGCGCCAGAAAACACGCTAGCCAGCTTTCAAGCCTGCTTAGCTGCTGGCGTGCAGCGTTCTGAATTGGATTTACATCTATCCAAAGATGGGCATCTCATGGTTATTCATGACGCCACACTCAAGCGCACGACAGGCCGGCGCGGCAAGGTTCGTCATTATACTGCGGCGCAGTTACTGCAAATGGATGCTCGACATGACACTGTAGCCTGGCCAACACCCTGCCCGATCCCAACGCTAGAGCAATTGTTTGCACAGTGTCCATTTAGCCACTGGCAATTGGAAGTTAAAGAAGCCTCCCAAAGGCGAGCAGCAGAGATTGTGTACGCCATTGAGCAACTCAGCGCACGCTATCAACTACAAGATAAAATCGTGATCACCAGCAGTTCACGCACGGTATTACGAGCGGCGCATCACTTAGCACCACATTTAGCGCGGGGTTTGGTTGCAGAATATGCTTGGCTGGACCCGATCAAAATTGCGCAACGTTATGGTTGCACCGTGCTAGCTCTGAAAGCGAGCTTGGCGTCGAAAAAACGCATAACTCAAGCACAACAGGCGGGATTACATGTATCCGTTTGGACAGTCAACGAGCCGGCGCTGATGCACCGACTCGCTGCAAATGGTGCAGACAGTCTGATTACTGACTTTCCCGGTTTGGCCATTGCCAGCCTTGGGAATCACTAAAACGCTGTTCCAAATAGGCTCCGACCGAATCAGGCCACTGACCGGAGCCGCTTAAAAAAGTCGGTTCAGACCATCATAAGCTGCCACACGGTAAGCTTCAGCCATGGTTGGATAGTTGAATGTTGTATTAATAAAATACTTCAACGTATTGGCTTCGCCCGGCTGATTCATAATTGCCTGACCAATATGGACAATTTCTGAGGCTTGGTAGCCAAAGCAATGCACGCCCAAAATAGCTAAAGTTTCACGGTGAAACAGAATTTTCAACATGCCGACAGGCTCATTGGAAATCTGCGCACGTGCCATACTTTTGAAGAAGGCTTTACCCACTTCGTACGGTACTTTAGCTTCAGTCAGTTCACGCTCAGTTTTACCAATCGAGCTAATCTCTGGAATGGTGTAAATACCTGTTGGTACGTCATCTACAAAGTGCCAGTTGTTCTCATCGATGATATTGCCTGCCGCCGAACGACCTTGGTCATAGGCTGCACTGGCCAGACTCGGCCAACCAATCACATCACCTGCGGCATAAATATTGGGTACTGCAGTACGGTAATATTCATCGACAGCAATCTGACCACGGCCATTGGCTGTTAAGCCAACATTCTCAAGGCTCAATTGGTCGGTGTTACCGGTACGACCGTTACACCAGAGGAAACCATCTGCCTTAATTTTCTTACCGGACTTAAGATGTAAAATCACACCTTTATCAACGCCTTCAATACGCTCATATTCTTCGTTATGACGAATCAGAACGTTGTTGTTGCGCAAGTGATAACTGAGCGCATCGGAAATTTCATCATCCAAGAAGCTCAGTAGCTGATCACGGTTATCAATCAAATCAACCAATACACCTAAACCACTAAAGATCGAAGCATATTCGCAACCAATCACTCCTGCGCCATAAATAATCAAACGGCGTGGCGTATGACTCAAGCTTAAAATCGTATCGCTGTCATAAATACGCGGGTGATTAAAGTCCACGTCAGCAGGACGGTATGGACGTGAACCTGTGGCAATGATGATTTCATTGGCCACCAACTTTTCAACACGGCTTGGACCTACCACATCAACACTGTGCTCATCAGCAAAGCTGGCAGTACCAAAATACACGTCAATGCGGTTACGCGCATAGTAACTGGTACGTGACGCAACCTGACGCTCAATCACGCTTTCTGCGTTCTTTAATACGTCAGGAAATGAGAACCAACGTGGTTCACCAATTTGGCGGAACATAGCGCTGGTGTTAAAACGTAAAATTTGGCGAACAGAATGACGCAAAGCTTTTGAGGGGATGGTACCGAGGTGCGTACTGTTACCACCGAGTACGCCGCGGCTTTCTACAACTGCAACCTTGCGTCCTGCTTTGGCAGCATTCATTGCCGCACCTTCACCCGCAGGACCTGACCCCAGAACTACTACATCATAGTTGTAAACTGCCATTTGGACTCCTAACAATATGCCCAGCAGGCAACCAACTCACCGCTGCAGCATATTTACAAAAAAATTGGCTTATTGAGCCTGTATAACTCGCATTGTGCAACTAGCGCTTGGTCGCGTCATAGGCTTGCACAGCATTATCAGCTATCGCATTTTGCCCTGCATTGACCTCATCACACTTTTCACGCACTCCGCCACAAATTGAGCATTGTTTTTCAATACCCAAGTTAGCAATACCGCCACATGAACCGGCAATCGGAGCACGTCCGGCTAACACACCTGCCGACATGCCAAGTACCACCAAGGCCATCACCGCAAATACTATTAAAAACAGTGTAAAACCGCCCATCAGTGACCTCCTTCAGGAAAGAGTTTGGAGAACTCTGAGCTGACTTGTGTAGCAAAACCATCGCCCTGACGCGTAACAAAAAAAGCGGCTATGCGCTGTTCTTCTGCAAAAGCCAAACCACGCTCAGGCCCAAGGACTAACAACAGTGTACCTAAACCATCGGCACGTAAGGTAGAACGATCAATCACAGTCACCGAAGCTAAGCGATGACTGATCGGCGCACCCACTTGTGGATCAAGTGTATGCGAAAATCGCACACCCTCTTCTTCAAAGTAATTACGGTAATCACCTGAAGTATTAATACCGTAGCCATCAATCTCTAAAATACGTTGAATCACTTGCTGGCCATCTGCTAAAGGTTGCTCCAAGGCAATCCGCCAAGGCGAACCATCAGGCTTACGCCCTTGGGCCTTTAACTCACCGGTGATCTCAATCATATAGCTATCAATATTGAGTTCAGCAAATCGCTGACTCATACGATCAACAGTATAACCGGCGGCAATGCTATTGAATTCAACTTTAACATCCGCATCTTTGCACAATTGATTATCCACTACACGCACATGCTGATAACCTACCCGCTCTTTAGCTTGGGCAATCTGCGCCGCGCTGGGCACCTGTTTACCGCGTGCTTGTGGGCCAAAACCCCAAAGATCTAGTAATGGTCCGAGAGTCAGGTCAAATGCACCATCACTTAAATGTGACAACTCATGACCGTAGTGCACAAGGTCCAGTACAGGTTGCGGCATCTGCATGCAGGTGTTGGCAGGAGATTGATTAAAGCGAGCAATATCAGAGTCTAAACGATAGGTCGACATTTGGCGGTCAACCTCATCTAAAATGTTTTGTACCGCAACGCCCACAGCATCAACTGCAGGCGTCGAAGTATTATGCACATACTTGATAGTGTAAGTGCTGCCCATAGTCGGACCGGACAGCACTTCAATACGCTCAGCCTTGTTATCACAAGCACTGAGCGTGACAGCTAACATAGAAACTAAACACGCTCCCTGCAACAGGTTGCGTAGCATATTAGCCTCCAAAGTCATCAAGCAGAATGTTTTCTGGCTCAACACCCATATTTTCTAACAAGTTGACCACGGCATTGTTCATCATCGGTGGGCCACACATGTAGAACTCGCAATCTTCAGGTGCTGGGTGATCTTTCAAGTAGTTCTCATACAGAACGTTATGAATAAAGCCCGTGGGACCTGTCCAATTATCTTCTGGCAATGGATCAGATAGCGCCAAGTGCCAGGTGAAGTTGGGGTTCTCAGCTTGCAGCTTATTGTACTCATCCACATAGAAAGCTTCACGCAAAGAACGTGCGCCATACCAGAAGCTGATTTTACGCGTACTGTGCAAGCGCTTAAGCTGGTCAAAGATGTGCGAGCGCATCGGTGCCATACCGGCACCACCACCTACAAACACCATCTCTGCATCGGTATCTTTAGCGAAGAAATCACCAAATGGACCGTATACAGTGACTTTGTCACCTTCTTTGAGGCTGAACACCCATGACGACATAATACCGGCGGGCAAATCATCACGGCCTGGCGGTGGCGTAGCAATACGAATATTGAACTTCACAATACCCTTTTCATCAGGGTAGTTGGCCATGGAGTAAGCACGAATGGTGGGCTCGGTTACAGTGGAGCTGTAGCGCCAGATATCGAATTTATCCCAGTCCGCACGGAACTCAGGCTGGATATCAAAATCCTTATACTGCACCACGTGTGGCGGGCATTCTAACTGTACATAACCACCAGCGCGGAAATTCACATCTTCGCCATCAGGAATACGTAACGTCAGTTCTTTAATAAAAGTGGCCACGTTCGGATTGGATTCAACCGTACATTCCCACTTCTTCACCCCAAAGATTTCTTCTGGGATTTGAATGTCCATGTCCTGTTTAACCGCAACCTGACACGACAAACGCCAGCCTTCTTTACCTTCACGCTTGGTAAAGTGTGATTCCTCAGTCGGCAGCATTTCACCACCACCACTGCTAATCACACAGCTACACTGCGCACAAGTACCACCACCACCGCATGCGGACGATAGGAAGATATTATTGCTGGCCAGTGTTTGTAGCAATTTACCACCAGCAGGCACAGTAATACTGCGCTCGCCGTTGATAGTAATGGTCACATCACCGTCAGATACCAAACGCGCACGAGCGACAAGAATCATCACTACCAGCGCGAGTACGATCGCGGTAAACATACCAATAGCGAGAAAAATCTCGAAATTCATAACTCGCTACTCCTTACAGTTGTACGCCAGAGAATGACATAAAGCCCAAAGACATTAAGCCAATCGTGATAAAAGTAATGCCTAAGCCTTGCAAACCGACTGGCACATCACTGTATTTTAACTTCTCGCGAATACCCGCTAGTAACGCAATGGCTAATGCCCAAGAGAAACCTGAACCCAAGCCATACACGGTACTTTCTGCAAAGTTATAATCACGCTCAACCATAAATAACGTACCACCCATGATGGCGCAGTTTACGGTGATCAACGGCAAGAACACGCCCAACGCGTTGTACAGCGAAGGCACATACTTATCCAGAAGCATTTCCAAGATTTGTACAATAGCGGCAATAACACCGATATAGCTGAGCAAACCTAAGAAGCTTAAATCAACTTCAGGCATACCCGCCCAAGCTAATGCGCCGTCTTTAAGTAAGTAGGTGTAGATCAAGTTGTTGGCTGGCACAGTAATCACCTGCACCACAACAACCGCAATACCTAGACCAATTGCAGTTTCCACTTTTTTGGAGATCGCAATAAAAGTACACATACCTAAGAAGAACGCTAACGCCATATTCTCAACGAAAACGGCCTTAACAAATAAACTGATGTAATGTTCCATCAGTACGCCTCCTTCTCTTGAGAGTGCGCAGCAATGCGGAAGTCAGCTTCTTCAACTTGACCTTTTTTCCACATACGCAATCCCCAGATAATCAAACCAATTAAGAAGAATGCCGACGGTGGTAGCAGCAACATACCGTTGGGCAAGTACCAGCCGCCATCGTTGACCACAGGTAAAATGGTGTAACCCATTAATTTACCTGCACCAAACAACTCGCGCACGATACCCAAAACAATCAGCATGGCGCTGTAGCCCAAGCCGTTACCAATACCATCAAAGAATGAAATCACCGGAGGATTGGACATGGCAAATGCTTCCGCACGCCCCATCACAATACAGTTGGTAATAATCAAGCCGACGAACACCGACAGCTGCTTAGACAAAGTGTAGGCATAAGCTTTGAGTACTTGGTCAACCACGATTACCAATGACGCAATAATCACCATCTGCACAATCATACGAATGGAGCTGGGGATCTGTTTGCGGATCATCGAGATAAACATATTCGAGAATGCAGTTACCAAAGTTAAGGCAATCGACATAACGAGGGCTGTTTTCAGGTTGGAGGTCACCGCAAGAGCTGAACAGATACCTAGGATCTGCAGGCCAATGGGGTTGTTATTAAAAATAGGATCTAGCAGAACCTGTTTAATTGTTGGCTGTGACATCTTTACGCCTCCCCTGCACGTAAATGCTCAATAAAGCGACCAAAGCCGTTTTCACCCAGCCAGAATTGCACTAAGTGCGTCACACCATTACTGGTCAAGGTTGCACCCGCTAAACCATCAACTTGGTTATCAGCCGTTGCGCTGCTCTGATCAACGTTACCTTTGATGACACGGATTGCGACTTTGTCATTGCTGTCAAACAGCTTTTTATCCAACCACAGTTTGCGCCAGTTTGGGTTGTCAATTTCACCACCCAGACCTGGTGTTTCACCGTGCTCATAAAAGCCAAAGCCAGCAACAGTATTTAAGTCACCTTTAACAGCAATAAAGCCATGCAAGGTTGACCACAAACCATAGCCACGCACTGGAACAATCAAGGTATCCAGCTGACCGTCACTCTCAACCACATACACGGTGCTGTAACGCTCACGACGCTTGATGGAAGCAGTATCTTCTTTACCGCTGAGCGCTTTAGATAACGCAGGGTCTTTAGATGACTGCAAAGGATCAAAGGTCAGCGGGTCTTGCGCATCAGAAAACTTACCCGTTTCTAAATCCACAACACGAGCCTGAATACGCGTATCAAACATTTGTTTAACTTGCGCACTGGTCATGCTGGCATCGCCAAGTTGAGCAATCGCTAAAATACTGCGCTGCTTATCCAGTAAACGGTTTTCAGTTTGTGTAGGACGCAGAGCAACCGCAGCCCCTGCAACAAAAATTGAACACACCAAGCATACTAACAGAGCAACAGTTAGAGTACGGGCGGTTGATTCTCTTTGACTAGACATGACGTGCCAGCCTCCGCTTAATATTGGCCTGAACAATAAAGTGGTCAATCAATGGCGCGCACAAGTTAGCAAACAAAATCGCCAACATAATGCCTTCTGGGAATGCAGGGTTCACCACACGGATCAACACTGTCATCAAACCAATCACGATGCCATAGAACCACTTACCGGTATTAGTCATGGACGCCGACACAGGGTCAGTGGCCATAAAGATCATACCGAACGCAAAACCACCGACCACCATATGCCAGTACCACGGCATAGCAAACAGTGGGTTGGTGTCAGAGCCCAGCATATTAAATAGCGCACTCAAGCCCACCATACCGATCATCACACCGGCGACGATACGCCATGCAGCAATACGCATAATCAGTAGTACTGCACCACCGATAAAGATGGCTAGCGTACTGGTTTCACCCACTGAACCGTGGACTTTACCAATAAAGGCATCCATCCAAGTGATACCTGAACTAATGACCTGCTCCATACCACCAGCGGCACCTAAGCTCAGCGCAGTTGCGCCAGCATAACCATCCACTGCAGTCCAAACCGCGTCACCCGACAATTGCGCCGGGTAAGCAAAGTACAAGAATGCACGACCTGCTAAGGCAGGGTTGAGGAAGTTTTTACCGGTACCACCAAACACTTCTTTACCAATCACGATACCAAAGCTGATACCCATGGCGACTTGCCATAAAGGAATGCTCGGCGGCAGAATCAAGGCAAACAAAATGGAGGTTACGAAGAAACCTTCGTTGATCTCATGGCCACGAATCGAGGCAAACAACACTTCCCAGAACCCACCCACCACAAAGGTGACTAGATAAATAGGTAAAAACCAGGTTGCCCCCTGAATCATATTGTCCCAGACACTGCTTGGATCAAAGCCTGCAAACATTGCAGTCAGAGCCATGCGCCAGCCGTCTTGTGCAGCCAACATCTCAGGGTTAGCGTCAAAAATAACGTTGGCCTGATAGCCGATGTTCCACATACCAAAGAACATCGCTGGAAACGCACACATCCACACGGTGATCATAATGCGCTTCAAGTCAACGCCGTCACGTACGTGTGCTGTGGTTTTCGTTACGCTACTAGGGCGATAGAAAATGGTGTCAGCTGCCTCATATAAGGCATACCATTTTTCGTACTTGCCACCTTTTTCAAAGTTGTGCTCGATTTTATCAAGGAATGCACGAAGACCCATTGCTTATCCCTCCTGCTCAATACGCGTTAGATTGTCCCGCAAAATCGGGCCGTACTCGTACTTACCTGGGCATGCAAAAGTGCACAATGCCAAGTCTTCCTCATCTAACTCTAAGCAGCCAAGCTGTTGTGCCACCTCGGTATCACCGACTAATAGCGCACGCAGCAATTGCGTTGGTAAAATATCCAACGGCATGACTTTCTCGTAGCTACCCACCGGCACCATGGCGCGATCACTACCGTTTGTGGTGGTGGTGAAGGCAAACTTCTTATTGGCAGACAATTTGGAAATAAAGATATTGAGTATCGAGAATTTATTCACACCCGCGCGCAGGTAATGGAACATTTGACGTTCATCACCCTCGGCTAAGCAGCTGAGCTGAGTGTGGTAGCGACCCAAGAAATTACAGGTGCCACGCGCGGTACGACCACCGAGCACCGAACCCGAGACCACACGATTGTTGCCCGCGTGTAATTCATCACGAATCAAGTCAGCGACATTAGCGCCTAAACGCGTACGCAATAAACGTGGTTTCTTCGCTACAGGTCCAGCTAAGGAAATCACACGCTCAATCCACAATTGACCCGTAGTGAACAGTTTGCCAATGGCAATCACATCCTGATAACCAATCTGCCACACAGTACGTGTTGCACTGACCGGATCAAGGTAATGGATATGTGTGCCGGGCAATCCTGCAGGGTGTGGGCCAGCAAAGGCTTCAGTCTGCACATTGTCTAAGCTCTCGCCTGGCAAGGTTACACCATCGGCTTTACATAAGAATACTTTTGCTAAGCGGCTCAGTACCGTTAAACCACGGCTGAAGTCTTCAGCGTATTCAGCAATCACCACAGCAGGATCAGCTGCGAGTGGATTGGTATCCATCGCCGTCACAAAAATTGAACGCGGGGTCGCGTCAATGGCTGGGACCTTGCTGTATGGACGCGTACGTAACGCGGTCCACAAACCAGACTGCTGTAAGTTTTCGCGTATTTGCTCTTGCGCTAACGTACTGAGCTTATCTGCCTCGTAACTGGCAAAAGTGATGTGTTCATCACCTTCCAACTCGATCACTACAGATTGCAGCACACGGCGCTCGCCACGATTGACCGCTTTAACCACACCGGCGCCAGGCGCTGTAAACAGTACCCCCGGTGTTTTTTTATCGGAAAAGAGTACTTGACCGAGCTTAACTCGATCACCCTCTTGCACCTGCATTGTAGGCTTCATCCCGTTATAGTCGAAGCCTATGACTGCAACACTATGTACGGGCTTTGCAGCCTCAATACGCTGTGTTGGCGTGCCAGTCATGGGCAAGTCAAGCCCACGTTTTATTTTGATCATAGGTTTGCCTAACCACGATAGTGAAATTTATAGTTGTATCGAAACGGTTGCATAGATTTTCTATAAATAGAGCAACTATGGAACTTTTCCGACGTTAAAAAATAATCCATATGATTATAAAGAGGCATGGCGGTGACTTGCCAGCCTAAAGCACAACTTTCTACTAAATAGTCTGTTTAATGGCTTTCATCACCCAGAATCAAACCTAGCAAAAAGACAAAGGGAGCCCCAAGGCTCCCTTTGTTATGCATCAATCACTTAGCACAGCCTACTTATTGTGGGAAAGCCGGTGGATTAACACCTGCAATCTCTTCCATCACACGTACCACTTGGCAGCTGTAACCGTATTCGTTGTCATACCAGACGTACAGAATCACACCATTTTCAGTGCAAATCGTTGCCTCAGCATCAACCACACCCGCATGACGTGAGCCAACAAAGTCTGTCGACACCACTTCTTGTGAACAAACATAGTCAATTTGCTTTTGCAGCTCAGAGTGCATCGCCATTTGACGTAGGTATTCGTTCACTTCATCACGTGTCGTGCCGTTCTTAAGGTTGAGGTTAAGAATCGCCATAGAAACGTTTGGCGTAGGTACACGAATCGCATTACCGGTCAGCTTACCTTTAAGAATCGGCAGAGCTTTAGCTGCAGCCGTGGCCGCACCTGTTTCGGTAATCACCATATTCAGCGGTGCTGAACGACCACGACGGCTACCCGCATGGAAGTTATCAATCAAGTTTTGGTCGTTGGTGTAGGAGTGAACTGTTTCTACGTGACCATTGATGATGCCAAACTTATCGTTGATCGCCTTAAGTACAGGCACGATAGCGTTGGTGGTGCACGATGCTGCAGAAATAATTTTATCTTCTGCAGTAATTTCAGCATGGTTAATACCATGGACGATATTTTTGATATCGCCTTTACCTGGGGCAGTCAACACAACACGCTCAATGCCTGGGCAGCCTAAGTGCTGGCTCAGTCCTTCCGCATCGCGCCAGCGACCGGTGTTGTCCACCAGCAACGCATCTTTAATGCCGTACTCTGTGTAATCAACAGTTTTAGGATCGTTAGAATAGATCACTTGGATCAGGCTGCCATTGACAGTCATGGTGCTATTGGCTTCGTCGATCACGATAGTGCCGTCAAACGGACCGTGTACTGAATCACGACGCAACAAGCTGGCACGCTTAGCCAAGTCATTTTCAGAGCCCTTACGTACAACAATCGCACGCAAACGCAGACCATCACCAGCACCGGTTTTAGCAACCAAGATACGCGCTAGCAAACGACCAATACGACCAAAACCGTACAGAACGACATCAGTACCTTGGTGCAGATTGCTTTCGCTCTTACCTGCAACGCTGGCTAATTCATCACGTACAAACTGCTCAAGGCTACGACCGTTAGCTTGGGCATTAAACTTAACTGCCATTTTACCCAGGTCAACGGAAGCACTACCCAGATCCATTTCGCTCATGATCTTTAAAATAGGGTATGTATCACGCACGGACAGCTCAGACTCATCACCAATACGGTGGCGGGCAAAGCGGTGGGCTTTAAGAATTGCAATAACAGAACGGTTGATCAAACCGCGTCCGTAAATGGACGTTACCACATTATTATTGCGGTAAAGTTGTCCAACAAGCGGAATCATTGCCTCGGCAAGCGCTTCGCGATCGATCCATTCACCAAGGCACTGGTCAGTCTTCTGAGTCACGTGGGATACCTATTTAGGGGCTAAAAAAGAGTTACATTATCGACTGCATAAACGAAAGCGGCAAGCTCTAAGCGCTGAATAGGACCAAAAGCTTATATAGCGAGTGTCGGCATAGCCCGCTACAATCGTTTTTTTATCGTTTATAAAAGAGTCGAACGTGTCTGTATTGCGCCTGCCTACACTGCCCAAAAAAGCCAACAAACAACTCTGGGGTAATTTACCCGGTGCTGCCCAAGGTCTTGCTATTGCTGCTGCAGCGCGCAGTACGCAGCGCTTTACTCTGCTACTAACTGACAACAGCCAAAGCGCTGAACGCCTCAAAGATGAACTGGCTTTTTTTGCCCCTGAAGTGCCCGTTTTACACTTCCCCGACTGGGAAACGCTCCCCTACGATGTATTTTCCCCGCATCAAGATATTATTTCTCAGCGGGTCGCTGCTTTATATCAACTGCCACAGCTGCAGCAAGGAATCTTAATTGTACCGATCAACACTGCCCTGCACCGCTTAGCACCCAAGTCGTTTATGCTCGATGCCAGCTTAGTGCTGGATGTTGGGCAAAAGCTGGATGTGGAGAGCATGCGCAGCCGCTTGCAGGCTTCAGGTTATCAGTGTGTCGATACGGTGTATGAGCACGGTCACTTTGCCGTGCGTGGCGCGCTCTTTGATTTATTCCCCATGGGCAGCGATGTGCCGTATCGCATCGACTTATTTGATGACGAAATCGAAACTCTACGCACCTTTGATCCAGAAACGCAGCGCTCCAATGATAAAGTTGAGAGTATTCGCTTACTGCCAGCGCGTGAGTTTCCGCTGGACAAAAAAGCCCGTGCTGATTTTCGTGCACGTTTTCGTGAGCGTTTTGATGTGGATTTTCGTCGCTGCCCACTCTATCAAGACTTAGCCAGCGGCATTATCCCAGCGGGCATTGAAGCCTACCTGCCATTATTTTTTGAAGACACCAGTACTTTATTTGCGTACTTGCCTGATGATGCACAAGTATTCTCGTTAGCCGGTGTCGATACGGCCGCTGAAGTATTCTGGCAGGACACGCGCAGCCGCTATGAAGAGCGCCGCGGAGATCTGGAGCGCCCACTGCTCCCCCCAGCGGACTTATTTGTCGCCATTGATGAATACTACGGCGCACTTAAAGATCATTCACGCATTGTCATCGACAGTGAAGACCTCAGCCCAAGCGTCGGGCGCGAGCGCTTGCCCGTGCAAGCTTTTCCCGATTTATCGCTAGATCCACGTGCGGCTGAACCCTTAAGTAAAGTTAAGGATTTTCTTGAAAGCTTTAAGGGTCGCACACTATTTACTGTCGAAACTGCCGGCCGGCGCGAAGTTTTCTTAGAGCTACTGCAGCGCATTGGCATAGTGCCTAACGAAGTTGCTGATTGGGATGAGTTTTTAACCAGCACGACCCCCATCGCTATTTGCGTGGCACCCATTGAAGCAGGTCTGCTACTGGATGATATTGCGCTGATCCCAGAAAGCGCACTACTCGGTCAGCGTGTCATCCAGCGTCGCCGCCGTGATAAAAGTCAGAGTGGCAATCATGAGCATGTGATTCGTAACCTCACCGAACTGCGTGAAGGCGCACCCGTAGTACATATTGATCACGGTGTCGGTCGCTA
>DATERP010000013.1:0-43729 GCA_035271385.1 Thiopseudomonas sp.
CTCAGCATCAACAGCATATTTTTTTGCTGCATCAGATTCTAAAAGAGCCATTTGATAGTTCAAAACAGCAATCTTAATTTCTGCCAGCGCAGGACCACTGATTAAAGCGGTTGTCAGCAAAACAAGTTGGGTCAAGTTACGCACAATACACTCCTAAACACACTGTTATTTACGCTATTAATATCTAAATTAGAACGTTTGACCAAGCGAGAACTGGAAGATTTGCGTATCCGCATTGTCCGGTTTCTTCACTGGCGCACCTAAACTAAAGCTCAGTGGTCCTAACGCGGTAATCCAGGTTAAACCCACACCAACGGAGCTGGCTAAGTTATCGTACTTGATACCACAACCCACATTTCTATTACCATTAGCTAAGCTTGTATCCTTTTGGTTTGAGCTGCAATGCGTATCAAAGACATTACCCACATCCCAGAACAATACAGTACGTAATGAGCGCTGATCTTTCACAAACGGCATGGGGAATAACAACTCCACACCACCTTGAATCAAGACGTTACCACCAAAAGGCAATGCTTTTTGATCGTCGTCATTTACATTCGGTGTACTACGTGGCCCTAGACTGCTGTCTTTAAAACCACGCACTGAGTTAAAGCCACCGGCATAGTAATTTTCATAAAACGGCAACTTAGAAGTTGAACCATATTTTTCTGCAAAACCTAAATCAGTATGAAAACGCAGTGTGTAATTGCTACTTAAAGGTGCAAATATTTGACCACTATAATCTAAGCGGTAAAACGCTAAGTCACTGCCCGGTATGGTAGATTCCAACACTAAACTTTGCGAGTGACCGCGGGTGGCCATGACGCCACGGTTTAGGGTTGATTCAGACCAACCTGCAGATGCTTTGAAGTTGGTATAGTTTTTACCTTCATCATCAATAAACTTCATGATTTCCTGAACGGTATAACGACCAGTCTTCAGCTTATCTTGCTGTGCGCTAAGGCCAAAGTTAAGGCGTGCAGTTTCGCTGATGGGGTAACCCACGTTGACACCACCACCGAAGCTATCAACCGAGTAGCTCGATACGTCAACATCAAGCTTGTCGTAATCTGTCGCACGATAGAAAGCGTTATAGCCTAAGCTCACACCATCTACGGTCCAGTAAGGGTCAACAAAGCTAAAGTTATAGTTACTTTGGTAGTCACTGCGGGTTAGGCCTAAGCTGACTTTATTACCTGTACCTAAGAAGTTGCTTTGGCTGATCGAACCACCCAGGATTAAACCTGCGTTCTGCGCAAAACCGACACTGGCGGTAATCGAACCGGACGGCTGCTCTTCAACGCTGTAGTTCACGTCGATCTGATCATCGGTACCTGGCACTTGCGGCGTTTCCACGTTCACTTCTTTGAAATAGCCTAAACGCTCTAAACGCGTTTTTGACTGATCAATTAAGTAGGTAGAAGCCCAACCACCTTCCATCTGACGCATTTCACGACGTAATACTTCATCGGTGGTTTTGGTATTACCACGGAAGTTAATACGGTTCACATAAGCCCGCTTACCCGGATCAACGGCATAGGTCAGAGACACAGTATTGTCTTCGTCGTGCGGCTCAGGAATACCGTTAACGTTAGCAAAGGTATAACCTTCGTTACCTAAACGTCGGGTAATCAACTCAGAGGTTGTGGTCATGACTTTACGTGAGAACACTTGGCCTTCACGTGATAATAACAACGCACTGATTTCTTCTTCAGGTACTTTGAGGTCACCTGACAATTTCACTTCACGAATAGTGAACTGCTCGCCTTCATCCACGTTAACCGTGATGTAAACGTGCTTTTTATCTGGAGTGATCGAAACTTGTGTCGAGGTTATATCCATATTGATATAGCCACGGTCAAAGTAGTACGAACGCAAACGCTCTAAGTCACCGGAGAGTTTTTCCCGTGCATACTTATCATCGTTACGAAAAAAGGACAGCCAGTTTTTGGTTTTCAGCTCAAACAGGTCAGTGAGTTCTTCGTCTTTAAAAACCTTATTACCCACGACGTTAATGTGCTGAATAGAAGCAACTGAGCCTTCAGTGACTTTAATTTTAAGTGCCACGCGGTTACGCGGTTGTGGCACCACTTCAGCTTCAATATTGGCTGAGTAACGACCTTGAGCAACATACTGGCGCTGCAACTCATTACGCACGCCTTCTAAAGTTGCTTGCTGAAAAATCTCACCTTCAGCTAAACCTGACTGTTTTAAACCTTTAAGCAGATCATCTTTACTGATGACCTTATTACCTTCAATTTCCAAACTTGAAATAGAAGGACGCTCAAGCAAAGTTACAATCAACACATCGCCTTCACGACTGAGTTGAATGTCTTCAAAGAAACCCGTTTTAAACAATTCGCGTGTGGCATCCGCCAAACGACGTTCATCGACTGTCTCGCCAACGTTCAAAGGCAAGGCACCAAATACACTGCCAGCCGACACACGCTGTAAACCGTTTACACGGATATCAGAGACAGTGAAAGGCGCAGCGTGAGCTTCAGATATTATAAGTGCGGATATCACCGCAGGTAGCAGCAGACGTTTCATGCGAACCTTTCTATTTCAACGATATATATAAAACCCACTGCTGCGCAGTGAATCAGTCATTTTACAAACGTGCTAAATCATTAAAGACCGCAAGCAGCATTACACACAACACTAAAGCAATGCCAATCTGCATCCCATAGCCTTGTATGCGCTCAGACAAAGGTCGACCGCGCACCAGTTCAACGAGATAAAATAACAGATGACCGCCGTCAAGCACAGGGATAGGTAACAAATTCAACACACCCAAACTGATACTCAAATAAGCCATAAAGTTCAAAAAACTTCGTAAGCCACTTTCAGCAGAAGCGCCCGCCACTTTAGCAATGCTAATCGGCCCACTCAAGTTTTTTACTGAGAGTTCGCCAAACAACATCTTTTTCAATGAACTGAGCGTCAACACGCTCATAGTCCAAGTACGCTGCGCGCCAGATAATACAGCATCTAGCGGACCAAAGCGCACTTCTCGTAGCATATCCTCAGGCCATTGCCCACCATTGACGCCCATACCTAAATAGCCGCGCTGCTGAGCACCCTCGCCTTGCGCTGTCAGCATGACTGGTATATCACTGACCTGACCGGCACGCTCAACACTTAACACAACAGTCGCATTGGGGCGGGCTTGCACATACTGCACAACTTTTTGCCAATCATCCACGGGCTGCTGATCAATAGCGACAACGGTATCATTGAGCTGTAAACCTGCATGCTGAGCAGGGCCACTAGCATCTAAATGCCCTACCACTGCGGCAACCTGCGGACGCCACGGCTCAATGCCTATTTCATAAATAGGATTAGGCTCTTGTGCACCGTGCAACCATTTGTCGAGGGTAATACTGTAGGTGTGCACCGAAGCCTGCCCTGCAGACTGGGTGGTTAATTCAATCGTACCGGTTTCACCAACGCGCTGAATCAACTGCAAGTTGACATCAGCCCAACCGTTGACTGACTGACCATCAACACTGATAATTTCTTGACCGCTCTGTAAACCTGCACGCGCCGCTAAACTGCCTGCAACGACATCACCAATCACCGGCTTGACGTGCTGGCTACCCAGCATCGCTAATAACCAGAACAAGATAAAAGCTAAAGCAAAGTTAGCAATAGGTCCAGCGGCCACAATAGCAATACGCTGACCTACCGTTTTACGGTTAAATGACTGATTGTATTGCTCAGGTGCAATAGCGCCCTCACGCTCATCGAGCATTTTGACATAGCCACCCAAAGGGATCAGCGCAATCACAAACTCGGTGCCGTGACGGTCGTACCAACGCATCAAGGGTGTGCCAAAGCCTATTGAGAAGCGCAGCACTTTAACGCCACAACGTCGTGCCACCCAAAAATGTCCATACTCGTGAATAGTGACTAAAACACCCAGTGCAACCAAGGTGCCAAGCAACATATACATACCACTCATGCTCTTTTACCTGCAGTTATAGACTGTTTCTTCAGCCAAGCTTGTGCCTGCTGACGCGCTTGCTGATCGATCTCAACCACACCTCCAAGGCTATCAATCTGTCCTTGGATACCTAAATTCAACACATCCTCAATCATCTGGGGAATATGGGTAAAACGTATTTGCTCACGTAAAAACGCCGCCACAGCAATCTCATTGGCAGCATTGAGCACTATAGGTGCAGCACCGCCGGCTTGAGCTGACTCAATGGCCAAACGCAAACAAGCAAAACGCTGCAAATCAGGCGCAATAAAATCCATCCGCGCCAACGTACATAAATCCAAGGGTGCCACACCCGAAGCGATACGCTCAGGCCAAGCCATGGCATGAGCAATGGGCGTGCGCATATCAGGATTGCCCAACTGCGCTAACACCGAACCATCAACATAATCCACTAGAGAGTGGATAACGCTTTGTGGGTGAATCACCACTTCAACCTGCTCAGGACGCGCAGCAAATAACCAGCAGGCCTCAATAAGCTCCAAGCCTTTATTCATCATGCTAGCCGAGTCAACCGAGATTTTTTGTCCCATCGACCAATTCGGGTGCGCACAAGCTTGCGCTGGCGTCACTTGCTCTAACTCAGCATAACTGCTATTGCGAAAGGGGCCACCCGAAGCGGTTAACAAAATACGGCGCACACCAACAGGGGCTAAACCTTCGGCGTAATTGCAGGGTAAACATTGGAAAATAGCATTGTGTTCACTATCAATCGGCAATAACTGCGCACCATGCTCACGCACTGCACTCATCAACAAAGCACCGGACATGACCAAGGCTTCTTTGTTGGCGAGCAAGACTTTTTTACCGGCAACCACTGCGGCCATCACTGACTCAAGACCGGCAGCGCCGACAATAGCCGCCATCACCGCATCCACTTGCGGGTGCGCGGCTACTTCACATAAACCTTGGGGGCCGGCCAGCACCACAGTGGCTAGACCCGCCGCACGCAAATCACCCTGCAAGCGTTGCGCATGACTTTCCTCACCGACCACGGCAAAACGCGGACGATGCTGTAGGCATAGCGTTTTTAATTCATCAATGCTGGTATGGGCGGTCAGAGCAAACACTCGATAACGGTCAGGATGCTGGCCAATCACATCCAGCGTGCTACTGCCAATCGAACCTGTGGCACCCAAAACACTGATGTTTTGCACTTGTGGCGATGCTGTACTCAAGACAAACTCCAACCTGACAGCAAGAGCAATAAAGCAAAAATAGGGGCTGCAGCAGTCAGACTATCAATGCGGTCTAAAACACCGCCGTGACCAGGCAACAACTGGCTGCTGTCTTTAATACCCATTTCACGTTTAAACATGCTTTCAGTGAGATCACCCACCACAGAAAACAACACCACAACCACAGCACCCAGCAGTAGCAATACCAACTCACTGGCAGGCACTTGCAGGCAAACAGCTAAACCTGCGGCAATACACACACTAGTCAATAAGCCGCCGAATAAGCCGGCCCAGCTTTTACCCGGACTGACCCGCGGCGCTAACTTGCGCTTACCCAAGGCTCGGCCAAAGAAGTACGCGCCAATATCCGCACCCCAGACTAAGAGCATCAGACTTAAAATCAGCGTATTACCTTGCGGTAAAGTTTTCAGCACCTGTAAACCTAAACCCGCAGGCACAATAATCACTAAACCAATCAGCAACTTGCCTAAACGCCCGCCCCAGCAGGCAATACTGGCAGGAAAGCTCAGCACCATGGCAATGGCTAACAGCCAAAACGCTCCCGCGACATACAAGGTGGGCATCAACAAGGCATCATTATTATTGAGTAACAATAACGCAGCAACAGTGACTGCCGCATAGATCACGCGCTGCAACTGCGTGGCAAAGCCGGCTAAACGCGCCCACTCCCAACCCGCCAGCGCGATAATAATGCTAATAAATGCTAAGAAAGCGTGTCCTTCTAGCCCAAAAAAACCAAACAACGCTAAAGGCAGTAACCATAAGGCGGTTATTATCCGTTGTTTGAGCATGATGTACGCTCCTGTGCGGCCACTTGTTCGCAGGTTTTACCAAAACGACGCTGTCGTGAAGCAAAATCTGCCAAGGCTTCGCGCATCGCTTGATGCTTAAAGTCAGGCCAAAATAAACTTGAAAAGTACAGTTCGCTGTAAGCAAACTGCCACAATAAAAAGTTACTGATACGGCGCTCACCACCTGTGCGAATACACAAATCAGGTAGCGGTTGCTGCGCAGTACTTAAACAATTCTGTAGATGCTCAGCAGTGATATCGTCGGGCTGTAACTCACCGGCCTGCACTGAACGTGCAAGCTGCTGAGTCGCCTGCACGATATCCCACTGACCGCCATAGTTAGCGGCGATTTGTAGTAAAAACTTAGAGTGGTGCGCGGTACGATCCTCAGCGGCTTGCATCGCTGCTTGCAACTCAGGATGAAAACGTGAGCGATCACCAATAATGCGTAAGCGGATACCATTTTGATCAAGCTTTTTTGCCTCGCGGCGTAAAGCTCGCAAAAACAGCTCCATTAAAGCACCCACTTCAGCGGCGGGACGCTGCCAATTCTCACTGGAGAAAGCAAACAGCGTTAAGACTTCAACCCCCGCCTCAGCACACACTTCGACCACTGCTCGAACAGCATCAACGCCGGCTTTATGCCCCGCCACGCCAGGCAAAAAACGTTTCTTTGCCCAGCGATTATTGCCATCCATGATTATAGCCACATGGCGCGGAACGCTGCCCTGTGCATGTTGCATTGTTGTGTTCATCACAGCAGCCTCTAAATTACACTGCCATCAAGTCAGTTTCTTTAGTCGCTAATAATTTATCGACTTCTTCCACGGCGTGGTCAGTGAGCTTTTGCACATCATCCGCTGCACGACGCTCTTCATCTTCACTGATGTCTTTATCTTTGACTAAGTCTTTGAGCTGAGCCAATGCATCACGACGGATATTACGTATAGCAACACGCGCATTCTCAGACTCTTGACGCGCTTGCTTGGTGTAACCTTTACGTGTTTCTTCAGTTAAAGCAGGCATAGGTACGCGAATAGTCGCACCTGAAGTAGCAGGATTGAGACCTAGATCAGACACCAAAATCGCTTTCTCAACCGCTTGAATCATACTCTTATCAAATACAGTCAAGGCTAAAGTGCGTGAGTCTTCAACAGTGACGTTCGCCACTTGGTTGAGCGGTGTATCGCTACCGTAGTAAGACACCATCACCACATCTAAGATACCGGGATGAGCACGACCTGTACGGATTTTCGCAAATGCAGTCTGCAATGACTCTACAGATTTATGCATACGCGCTTGCGCATCTTTTTTGATCTCATTGATCATTCTTTGTTTCCTCAATCAGAGTGCCTTCAGCGCCACCTAATACAACATTGAGCAGTGCACCGGGCTTATTCATATTAAATACGCGTAACGGCATTTTATGGTCACGGCATAAACAAATTGCAGTCAAGTCCATCACTTCTAGCTTACGATCGAGTACTTCGTCATAGGTCAGATAATCGAACTTTTCTGCATTTGGGTCTTTAAAAGGATCAGCAGTATATACGCCATCAACTTTTGTTGCCTTAAGAACCACATCAGCATTAATTTCAATACCGCGTAAACAGCCTGCAGAGTCTGTGGTAAAGAATGGGTTACCAGTACCAGCAGAGAAAATCACCACCTCACCCTTCTGCAAATGACCAACGGCTTTACGACGGTCGTAGTGATCAGTGACACCCACCATAGAAATAGCTGACATCACCAAAGCAGGAATATTTGAGCGTTCTAACGCATCACGCATTGCCAAGGAGTTCATCACCGTCGCCAGCATACCCATATGGTCGCCTGTGACTCGATCCATGCCTGCGGCCGATAGTGCTGCGCCGCGGAACAAGTTACCACCACCGATCACCAAGCCGACCTGCACACCAATACCGATTAACTGGCCAATCTCTAACGCCATACGGTCCAGCACTTTAGGATCAATACCAAAATCCTCAGCACCCATCAGGGCTTCACCACTGAGTTTTAGTAAAATTCGTTTATAGCGCGGTTGGCGTCCACCGACTTGTTGGGCCATGATATGTAATCTCCTGCAGGTATGAATAAACATCTGTGGCGTAATCTAACCACAGTTAAAATATGCGCAATATAAATGTGCGCACATATTACAAGACAGCGGTACAAAGCACAGTCTCTTTTTGCAAAAAAGGCCGCACGCAATTGCGGGCAGCCTTTAAGTATTACCAGCGGATGCTTACTTCTTTGAAGCAGCAACCTGGGCAGCAACTTCAGCAGCGAAATCAACTTCTTCGCCACGGTCGATACCTTCACCCACTTCAAAACGTACAAAAGAAACGATGGTTGCGCCGGCTTTCTTAGCCAGTTGGCCCACTGTAACTTCTGGGTTTTTGATGAATGCTTGCTCAACCAAGCTTGCTTCTGCCAAGAACTTGTTGATACGGCCTTTGACCATATTTTCAACGATATTCTCAGGCTTACCCTTAATTTTATCTTCGTTCAGCGCCATAAAGATTTCTTTTTCTTTAGCGATCGCTTCGTCAGATACTTGGGTTGGATCTAAGAACTGTGGGTTGCTTGCTGCAACGTGCATTGCAACGTCTTTAGCCAGCTCAACATCACCGCCAGTCATAGTCACGACAACACCAATACGGTTACCGTGCAGGTAAGCACCGACTACGTCACCTTCAACACGCTCCAGACGACGAATATTAACGTTCTCGCCGCACTTAGAAACCAACGCTTCACGTGCTGGCTCTTGCTTAGCAATCAGTCCTGCTGTGTCTAAAGCGGTATCAGCAAAAGCGATATCTAAAGAATCGGTTACGAAGCCTTTAAAGTCATCTTGCAGAGCTAAAAAGTCAGTCTGTGAGTTCACTTCAATGATTGCAGCGCTTTTGTTATCGTCAGCTACTTTAACTGCGATTGAACCTTCTGCGGCAATATTACCTGCTTTCTTAGCAGCTTTAATTGCACCTGCAGAACGCATATCGTCAATGGCTTTTTCAATATCGCCACCAGCAGCTTCTAAAGCTTTTTTGCAATCCATCATGCCTTGGCCAGTACGCTCACGCAGTTCTTTAACCATAGCAGCAGTGATCTGAGTCATCTTCACAATCCTCTTTAATTCAATCTTTACGACAGTTGCAAACTGCCTCTTAAATCAGGAAAAAAGGGGGCTAAGCCCCCTTTTCTTGTCACCAGTTAGCGTGGTGCAAAGGCTTAGCCTTCAACAACCTCAACAAACTCTTCAGCAGTTGTAGCATTGCCCTGACGTACACGCAGTACGCAGTCAGCTGCTGCACCAAGGTACAACTGAATCGCGCGAATGGCGTCATCGTTACCTGGGATGATGTAATCAACACCATCTGGGCTGCTGTTGGTATCAACGATACCAATAACTGGAATACCCAGCTTGTTAGCTTCTTGAATAGCAATACGCTCGTGATCAACGTCAACAACGAACATTGCGTCAGGTAAACCGCCCATGTTCTTGATACCACCGATGCTGCGCTCGAGTTTTTCTAAATCACGAGTACGCATCAAAGCTTCTTTCTTAGTCAGCTTTTCAAAGGTACCATCTTCAGCTTGTGCTTCTAAATCACGCAGACGCTTGATTGAATCACGGATGGTTTTGTAGTTGGTCAACATACCACCTAACCAGCGGTGATTAACGTAAGGCATGTTGCAGCGAGTCGCTTGCTCAGCAATGATCTTGCTTGCAGAACGCTTAGTACCAACAAACAGAATTTTGTTCTTACCGTTTGATAATTTTTCAACAACAGACATAGCCTCGTTGAACATCGGTAAAGTTTTTTCTAAGTTGATAATGTGGATCTTGTTGCGCGCGCCAAAAATGTATTTACCCATTTTTGGATTCCAGTAGCGAGTTTGGTGTCCAAAGTGCACACCAGCTTTTAACATTTCGCGCATTGTGACTTGTTGAGTCATGATCATTCCTAAATTTTAATAAGGGTTAAGCCTCCACATATCCCGACTTCCAACCCGAAGGCACCCAGGAACTCGTGTCGATATGTGTGTGGATTTTAAAGCTTGCTTGAATAATCAAGTAAAGCGGCGCGTTTTATACCATGGATTAGCAAAATAACCTAATCCAAAAACCAAAAAAATCTCTCTAACATTGCGGCGCAGCGCTGACAAGACTCGCAAATAGCGCAGGCTTGCTTTAATATCTGCCTATGCTTACCGATCCCTTTCAGCGCCTGGGTCTTGACCGCGAAGTATTAACCGTCAGTCAACTCAATCAACGCGCACGCTCACTTCTTGAAGATGTTTTCCCACAAATCTGGGTTGAAGGCGAGCTTTCTAATATAGCTAAGCCTACTTCAGGGCATGTGTACTTCACTTTAAAAGACCCTAATGCTCAAGTGCGCTGCGCTATGTTTCGCCAGCAAGCCAGTCGCGCACGTGAACTGCTGCGTGATGGTTTATTAGTGCGCGTGCGTGGTCGCGTCTCTTTATATGAAGGACGCGGCGACTATCAAATGATTTTGGATAGTGTTGAAGCTGCAGGTGACGGTGCCCTGCGCTTGGCCTTTGAAGCATTAAAGGCGGCACTGCAGGCTGAAGGCCTATTTGCTGCAGAACGCAAGCGCGCACTGCCCAAATACCCACAACGCATTGGCGTCATTACCTCACCTTCAGGCGCAGTACTGCATGACATTGTCAGTGTGTTTGCACGGCGCGCTCCGCATGTACAGCTCACCTTAATACCCACCGCCGTCCAAGGCCGCGAAGCAACAGCGCAAATTGTCCACGCCATCAGCCTTGCCGATAGCGCACAATACGATGCCATTATCGTGGCGCGTGGCGGTGGCTCATTAGAAGATTTGTGGTGCTTTAACGAAGAAGCAGTCGCGCGCGCGATTGCTGAGTGTCAAACCGCTATTGTCAGCGCGATCGGTCATGAAACAGACGTTTCCATCAGCGATTTTGTTGCCGATGTACGTGCCCCCACGCCTTCAGCTGCAGCAGAGTTGCTTGCCCCTGATCGTAATGAATTATTACAGCAACTGCGCAACACCCAGCGCCAGCTGACTTTACGTATCAATACACAATTACAACGCCAGCGCACACAACTGCAGCATCTGCGTCAGCGTTTACGTCATCCTCGTGAGCGCTTACAACAGTACAGTCAACGTTTAGACGACCTCAGCTTGCGCTTGGAACGCGCTATTCGTGCCAAGGTGCAGCAACAGCAACAAGGTTGCAGCCATCTACAGGCACGCCTCCATGTGCAACATCCTCGTGAGCATCTAGCACAACAGCAGCAACACCTTCTAGGTTTGCAGCAACGCCTTGTGCGCGCCAGCCAATTAAGCTTTAAACAAGCACAACTGGGCTTGCACAGTGTGCTGCAAACTCTACAGGTGGTCAGCCCTTTGGCCACTCTCGAGCGCGGTTACAGTATTTTGAGCAGCGATGATCAACAACAGATCATTCGTAGCGTGCAATCTGTACAACCTGCGCAAACCCTTAAAGCACGCTTAGCCGATGGCTATTTAACTGTACGCGTGCAGGCTATAACCCCTAAGCATAATGCTTAAAGTTACAACGACTGATCTTTACCTTTATAGTTTAGATGTGAAGTTTTAAAACGTTTTAGGAGCGCAACATGCAAGAAGAAATGCTGTCATGGCTGGATATGCTCAACGAGCATCCTCAGCTTGAAACCTTAGCCGCACTGATCGGCCTAGTCGCCATAGCCATGCTCGCCAACTGGCTGGTTAAGCATATTTTAGTGCGTGGCTTTTACACCTTACTGAGTCGTATTGGCGGCGCACAGCATAACGATTTCGGCGTAGTGAAACGTTTATCTAACATTGTGCCTGCACTGATTATTTCATCCAGTATTGCGCTAGTACCCGGCTTACCAGCCGCTGCAGTGACGGTGATTAAAAACGTCTCCGGCGGTTTTATTATTCTAACCATCGCTTTAGCTCTGGGCGCTGTTTTAGAAATTATCAACATGCTGTATATGCGCCGTCAAAGCGCGCACCTCAAGCCAATCAAAGGCTATATACAGATTATTAAGATTGTCATTTATGCACTGGCTACTATCTTAATTGTCGCCACCTTAATTGACCGTTCACCGCTGATCTTGCTCTCTGGTTTAGGAGCCATGGCCGCGGTTTTAATGTTGATTTTCCAAGACACATTATTGTCTTTAGTCGCAAGCGTACAAATTTCCTCGGGCGATCTGATTCGCGTGGGTGACTGGGTTGAAATGCCACAACTGAATGCTGATGGTGATGTAATTGATATTGCATTGCACACAGTACGTATTCAGAACTGGGATAAAACTATTACCTCCATCCCCACTAAACGTTTTATCAGTGATTCCTTTAAAAACTGGCGCGGCATGCAAGAAAGTGGTGGCCGTCGCATCAAGCGCAGTTTGTTTATTGATCAGCATAGCATCCACTTCTTAACTCAAGAAGAACTCGAGCACCTCAAGGGTTTTAACCTGCTCGATGGTTATTTTGATGACAAGCTCAATGAACTGAGCAAGTGGAATGAAAAGCATATTAAAGCCAATGCCGGTCACTCTTTAGACTCGCGCAAGCTGACCAACATCGGTACCTTCCGCGCTTATATTGAAAAGTACATTCAGAGCAACCCCTACATCCACCAGACAGGTATGACTTTGATGGTACGCCAGTTAAGCCCTACTTCTGAAGGCTTACCTATTGAGATCTATTGCTTTACCAACACCACCGCGTGGACAGAATACGAAGCTATTCAGTCGGATATTTTTGACCACTTACTGGCCATTGCACCTGAGTTCAACCTGCGTGTTTACCAAGCACCGAGCGGTTCAGATATGCGCGCCTTAAGTCAGCAACACAATAGCCACTAAGAGCACCTGTCAGCGCAAAGGGATATAGCGCCAAGGACGGCGCCTTAGCGGTAAAAAAAAGGTACACTGCCTGCATTCAATGCACTGTGAGTGTCACCAAGGAGTATCGCGATGGGCTTACCCCGTTTTATTTTATTTGCCATTATTATTGCTGGTGGTGTCTGGTTATGGCGGCGTATCAAACAACGCACACATACCACTAGCCAACCCTCCCCCGTACACACCATGGTCTGCTGTGCTCATTGCCATGTGCATCTGCCTGAAAACCGCGCTATTCAAGACAGCCAACAGCACTGGTTCTGTAGCACTGCGCATCGCTCTTTAGGCCCACAACCACGTGACTGATCGTCACCTCGCTGTGTCCGGCCCGCAAGGTCTGCGTGTTTTACGCCTATACCATCTATACCGCTTGGTTATTGGTTTTGCCTTAGTCTTGCTGACCTCCAGTGATCTAGATAACCACCTTCTAGATATTACCCACGCACAACTCTTTCAGCTGGGTAGCTGGGCTTACTTAATTATCAATATTATCGCCAGCGCGAGCATGCACCGTACCGATCAATTATTACCGGTATTTAGCTTAGCGCTGTTTGATGTTGCCCAATTGAGCCTGTTATTTTATGCCGCAGGCGGTACCCCCAGCGGTCTGGGTAACTTGATTATTGCGGCAGTGGCTGTAGCTAATATTCTGTTACGTGGCCGTATCGGTATTTTAATTGCAGCAGTGGCTGCGGCGGGCATTATCTATCTGACGTTTTACCTCAGCCTATCCAATGCCGCAGCCAGCAATCAATATATGCAAGCAGGGATTTTAGGATCACTGTGCTTTGCTGCAGCCTTGTTTGTGCAGGGTATCAGCCGTCGCGCCCGCGCCAGCGAGACACTGGCCGAACAACGCGCCGCTGTAGTAGCCAACCTAGAAGAAATCAACGCCCTGATTATTCAGCGCATGCGCACCGGTGTATTAGTCCTTGATGCAGACAATCGCGTGGTGCAAGCCAACCACGCCGCCATCACTATGACAGGCTACGAAACCTTAATAGGTCGCGTATTGAACCCACTGTTTCCTGAGCTGATCAACAGTTTAACACTGTGGGAAAACAACCCAGCCCTGCACAGTACACCCATTCAATCGCCGCTCAGCGCTACGCAGTTGCAAGCTAATTTTGTCAAACTAAAAAACCATCACAACTTACAAACCCTAGTGTTTTTAGAAGATACATCACAACTGATTCAGCATGCCCAACAGCTTAAACTGGCCTCCTTAGGTCGATTAACCGCCGGCATTGCCCATGAGATTCGCAACCCCTTGGGTGCTATCAGTCACGCCGCACAGTTGCTGCATGAATCTCCGGCCTTAGACACAGCTGATCTGCGCCTCACGCAAATTATTCAAGATCAGTCTCGGCGCATGAATACAGTGATTGAAAACGTGCTGCAACTCTCTAGGCAACGCCAAGCCGAACCACAGCAACTGGATTTAAAGCGCTGGCTGCAAGATTTTACTGACGAATTTAAAAGCAACACCACAGCCAATCGCACCTTACACCTGATCACTAAAGACAAGTCACTGATGACGCGCATGGATCCTGAGCAGCTCAACCAAGTACTTAACAATTTAGTCGAAAACGGCTTACGCTACAGCGGCCAACGCAATGCACAAAGCCAAGTTTGGCTGTATTTATACCGTCACCGTAGAACTGGGCTACCGACACTTGAAGTGCATGATGACGGACCAGGGATTACCCCGATTGACCAGCAAAGCCTGTTTGAGCCGTTTTTCACTACAGAAAATAAAGGCACCGGGCTGGGCTTATATATTTCCCGTGAACTGTGTGAAAGCAACCAGGCCCACTTAGATTTCACTCCTCGCGACAAAGGTGGCAGCTGCTTTAGAATAACCTTTGCCCATCCCAGCCAAGTGAGCGCATAACCATGAGTCAACGCACCGCCCTAATTATTGATGACGAGCCGGATATTCTCGAGCTACTGGAAATCACTCTTGGCCGGATGAATGTGCAAACTCGTAGCGCACGCAATGCACAAGAAGCTTACCAGTGGCTGAGTCGCGAACACTTTGATTTATGCCTAACTGATATGCGTCTACCCGATGGCACGGGTTTAGATATTATTGAATATGTGCAACAACATCACAGCCACACACCCATTGCGATGATTACCGCTTACGGTTGTGTAGAAACAGCCACCCAAGCGCTCAAAGCCGGTGCCTTTGACTTTATTACCAAACCGGTTAATTTATTACGCCTGCGCGAACTGGTTGCTAGCGCTCTACGCCTACAGCAGCAACACACACCAGCGCCAGTCACTGACAGCCCTCTTCTGGGCAACTCCGCACCGATGCAAACACTGCGCCAAAAAATTGATAAGCTCGCACGCAGCCAGGCCCCGGTTTATATCAGCGGTGAGTCAGGGAGCGGTAAAGAGTTGGTGGCACGACAAATACATCGTCAAGGTTCGCGCGCTGCTTCGCCCTTTATTGCTATCAACTGTGGTGCCATTCCTGCGGAACTGATGGAAAGTGAGTTTTTTGGCCATAAAAAAGGCAGCTTCACCGGAGCCAACGAAGATAAACCCGGCCTATTTGAAGCTGCACATGGTGGCACATTGTTTCTTGATGAAGTAGCCGACTTGCCTTTATCGATGCAGGTTAAACTGCTGCGCGCTTTACAAGAAAAAGCCATTCGCCCTATTGGCAGCCAGCAAGAGCAACAGGTGGATGTACGCATATTAAGTGCAACCCATAAAAACCTGGCGCAGGAAGTGGCCGCTGAACGCTTTCGCCAAGATTTATATTACCGTTTGAATGTCATCGAGCTGTCAGTTCCTGCGCTGCGTGAGCGACCAGAAGATATTGAACTGCTGAGCAACGCTATTTTGACGCGCCTGTGTGCTGCAGAAACGCCGGTGTACTTACATGCGCAAGCGCTGCAAAAATTATTAAGCTATAGCTTTCCAGGCAATGTGCGTGAATTGGAAAACATTCTTGAGCGCGCCTATACCTTGGCGGAAGGTGATTGTATTCAGCTGCAAGATTTACACTTTCCGCATGCTGCATTGCAGCAAGCTACCAACCCAGAAAACTCAACAACGTCAACGGCACAATCTGCTACAGCAACTTCAGCGGCACTTGAACACGTGGATAACCTTGAAGGCCACCTTGAAGACATTGAACGCAAGCTGATTACCCAAGCGCTGGAAGAAACACGCTGGAACCGCACTGCAGCAGCTGAGCGTTTAGGCTTAAGCTTTCGCTCACTGCGCTACCGTTTAAAAAAGCTCGGTATTGATTAGTCTCGAGCCTATTTTATTTTAATTTGGAGATCGGCATGGCCGAACATGATTTTCGTTACACCTTACTCAACCCACAGCACACTTTAACTGAATGCCGCGCCTTGGCGCCGGGTCAGTATCAAGTGACCGGACAAGGTGGCTCAATTAAAACCGGTGATATCTTACAGGTTACACTCAAGGGCAGTAAAACTCTGAGCATGCGCTTGCATGTGAATAAAGTCCGTCACTTGATCAACCCGCCCGGTCAGTGGACGGCTGTAGCCAGCGGACCGGTGTTTAAAGAGCTCGCCATTCATAACTGGCAAGTGCAGTGTGATGGCTGCAACAGCTTACTTGCACTCGAGTTTGCCGTGGATGCCAGCCTAGGTAATGCAGCCAAGCAACCGGCTGCTGAACAGCGCTTATTGGAGCTGGGCTGGATCAACCGCGATGGCCGCCATCTATGTCGCGCGTGCCAACAATCTGAAGCCTAACTGCCCACTGCTCTTAACTTGAGAAATCATTGACGATGAAGAAAACACTCTTAATCGCTGCGGCAGCCGCAACATTAAGCGCCTGTAGCAGTGTGCCAAGTACACAATTACACTGCGTGCAACACTATCCAGTGCTATAGACTGCAGCGCGGCCACATCGCCTCGCTGCAGCAATAATGCTAAACTTTTGCGATCGTTTTAATTGTCGGGGTTCACATGCACAACACGCCCAGCACGGGTTTATTAGATTTCTTAAAAAACTCACCGAGTCCATTTCATGCCACACAGAGTATGTGTGCAGCCCTGCAAGCTGCAGGCTACCAAGCTTTGGATGAGCGTGAAACCTGGCAGCTCGAGCCACAAGGGCGCTATTACGTTACCCGTAACGACTCCTCAATTATTGCGATTCAACTGGGCCACAGCGATCCTGTCGAGCATGGTATTCGCATGGTTGGCGCACACACCGACAGCCCCTGCTTAAAAGTAAAGCCGCAGCCTGAATTATCACGTCACAGCTACTGGCAGCTGGGTGTTGAAGTCTATGGTGGCGTGTTACTCGGCCCTTGGTTTGATCGTGATTTATCACTGGCTGGCCGTGTCACTTTTAAACACAATGAGCAACTGCAAAGCCGCTTAATTGATTTTAAGCAGGCGATTGCCACCATTCCAAGCTTGGCCATTCACCTGAACCGTGAAGCCAACAATGGCTGGACCATTAATCCACAAACCGAATTACCCCCAGTTTTAGCGCAGTTGCATGGCGATGAAGGTAAAGACTTCCGTGCTCTGTTAGCTGAGCAACTGCAACGTGAACACGGCATCACTGATGCCAGTATTTTGGATTACGAGCTGTGTTTTTATGACAGCCAACCGGCCGCACTGATTGGTCTCAATCAAGACTTTATCGCTGGGGCGCGTCTGGATAACCTGCTGTCATGCTATGCCGGTCTGCACGCCTTGCTCAGCAGTGACAATCAACACACACAGGTTTTAGTCTGTACTGACCACGAAGAAGTCGGTTCAAACTCAGCCTGTGGTGCCGACGGTCCATTCTTAGAACAAGTGTTGCGTCGTATACTGGGCTCAGAAGAAGACTTTGTGCGCTGCGTACAGCACTCCTTGCTGATTTCAGCAGATAACGCCCACGGCATTCACCCCAACTACGCCGATAAACATGATGGCAATCACGGCCCGCTACTCAATCGTGGCCCAGTGATTAAAATCAACGCTAACCAGCGCTATGCCACCAACAGCGAAACCTCGAGTTTCTTTAAGCTGTTATGCACAGCGGTTCAGGTCCCGGTGCAAAGTTTTGTGACGCGCACTGACTTGGGTTGCGGTTCGACCATTGGCCCGATTACCGCCAGTCAACTGGGGATTCAAACCATTGATATTGGCGTGCCAACCTTTGCCATGCACTCCATTCGCGAGTTGGCAGGCAGTCAGGATTTGGAGTACTTAATCAAGGTCCTGCAGGTGTTTTATAACAGTACACAACTGCCTTAAGCCTCTAAGCTACTGGCGATGATCGACAGATCAGCGCCAGCAAGCTTATTCACTATGCCAACAGTGCGTGGTTATCCCATAACCCTGCTGGTAATTGCAGCGTTTGCATACTGATATCTTGTGTACGGCAATCATAACTGCGGCAACGCCCTACGCCAGTGGTCACCACAAAGCCATCTTGACTTGCAGCTACGCCAGCGCAATCTGGGAAAGGTGCATCCAAACGCAACTGGGCAGTATCCAAGTCCCAAATAAACACTCGACTGCCACGCGGTGCCGTCATCGCCACTAAACGCAGCTCATCATGAATGGCTACACTGGCGGCATACTGCTGCATTTGACTGCGCTGTGCCTCTGCGACTGGAAATACCATAAAAGGCTGCTGCGGACGCTTGATTGCAAGTAAGTCGATACGCTCATGCAAGCTACCCTGATACTGCTGCACAGCAATCACAGTACCATCACTGGCCACGGCCAGATGACGAATACTGTTCATTGAATCAGCCAGCACTTCTTTACTCAGGCATTCACCTTGGGTATTCATCAATACCAGACTGGGCTCCATTGCATCAAGATTAAGTTCTGCACGGCTGCCCGACTCGGTACGAATACCACCATTGGCAATCACCAGCGTTTCGCCATCGGGCAACCACAATAATTGATGCGGGCCGACACCATGACTGGATAACTCCATCTCACGCTCTAAGCTTTTAGAAACATTCAAGCGCCAAACCCCAATCACGCCGCGGCCCGGCTCATCGGTATCATTTTCAGTGCTGTACAAACGCTCACCACTGGCATCAAACACTGCATGCCCTTGAAAATGGCGATTGCTTGGCGTACTAAAGGTTTGCACTAAACGCCCTGTTTGCACATCGATTAAATAGCTTTCTGTCGAGGGTCGGCGCCCGGTAAAGACCGCCAGCGGCAAACTTGGATGCATGCAGATATCATGGCAACGCTCTTTAACCTGCGTAGCAAATACCCGCTCACCAGCTAGTGTATAAGCCACAGCAAAATGCTCACCGGCAGCATTGTCACGCGCCGAAAGTACAATAGGTTGACGCCCTTGTGGCCATGCACGCCAGCCCAACACTGCCGCCCCAGTTAACGCCGCTAAACCTGCAGCTAAAAATGTACGACGCTGCATCATCAGTCACCATCATGGGCATTAAAGCCCAGTTGGACACCGAGGGCGCGCGCCACTTCTTTCTCATGTAAGCGGTGCAAACGATCAAAGCTTTCATACAAGGCAAACAACGCTGGGCGCTGCTGTTCATCAGCCAACAACAGGGTCAATGGCTGTTTGAAGGCCGATAATTCTTGCTGTGCTTGCACATAGGCCGCATCAATCTGTTGAGTCAAGTCGGCATGGTTCGCCACTAACAGATCACGCACGCCCTGCTGACCCGCACCTTGCCACAACGCTAACGCGGTCTCGATCTCGGCAGATAAACCACTGAGCGATGCCTGACTGCGCCAAGACTGCGCTTGATAAGGCTGGGCAATATTCTTATTGCCCAGCCCCAGTGGTGTACCCAGTTTTTTCTTCAGACCGTCCAAGCTCATTACTTGCGCTTGCAAGATTGCTGTGAGCGCCTCAATGGGTTCGGCATAACGCTGATTAGGGAAGCGCGTCAGTTGCGCTAGCATGCCGTCTTTGCCTTGCCACTGTGCCAGCACCTCATCCGCCAGTTGCTGTTGATGCGTAGCTATATGGGTTAACAGTGGGCAGTACTCTTGCTTTTGTGCTGCATTATCCAGATCAATAGCGTGATCAAACAGCACATACTCATAAGCACTTAAGCCTTGGATCACTACACTGCCGCGCTCCAAGTCAGCTAACTGAGCGTCAGGATTGGCTTTTAAAAACTGTTTGACTTGGCGTGCGACAAGGTTTTTCTTATCTGGCCAAAACTGCACTTGCCACGCACGATTACCTTCATTCAACGGGCCGATCAACACCGGCTGCAAGGATGCCCAAGCCTGCTGCGCTGGTAAAAAGTGCTCACGAATCTGCGCTAAGCTTTGCTCCCCCTGACAAAAAGCTTCGGTACTGCTGAGTAACTGCTGATTGCTCGCCTGCCAGTCTTGGTGCGCACGATAGATCACTTGCTCGCCCAATACAGCACTGGTCTGCTGATAAGGATCATCACTGTTTGAGCAGGCTAATAAACTCATACCAGCCAATGCATAAATTACTTTTTTAAACATCATGCACACCTAAAGAGAATTGAGGAAAGCCAACAGAGCTTGACGATCGTCTTGTGAAAACTTCAATACTTGCTGCTTAGAAGCTTCAGCTTCACCCGAATGCCAAAGCACCGCTTCCATAATGTCTCGCGCTCGCCCATCGTGTAAAAAACGCGTATGGCCACTCACCACTTGGGTTAAGCCTATACCCCACAACGGTGGCGTGCGCCAATCTTGACCACTGGCCTGAAACTCAGGGCGCTGATCAGCCAAGCCCTCCCCCATATCATGCAGCAGTAAGTCGGTATAAGGGAAAATCACTTGATTGGCTAACTCAGGCTCAGCCGCCTCTGCTCCCGTCACAAAGTGTGGCGTGTGGCAGCCTTGGCAATTGGCCTGATGGAACAACGCCTTACCTTTGAGTACTTGCTCATCATCGGCATTACGGCGTGCCGGCACAGCTAAATTGCGCGAATAAAACAGCACCTGCGCTTCAATTTTCTCATTCACTTCAGGCTCGCCACCCTGCGGTGCCGCCAAACAATCTGTTTGCGCTGCGGTGCAAGAAGTACCCGCCATCAATGGTGTGGATAAACCCATATCATTAAAGAAAGCATCAGCATTTTGCTGGCGCATGCTGGGCTGACCCGCTTTCCAACCAAAACGCCCCATCTGCAGGGCTTGCGCTTCATGTGACCACACCTGATTAGCCCGACCACGAATACCATCACCGTCCAGATCATCTGGATCCTGTTGGGCCAGTAAATCCTCTTCAGCAATGGCTTCCAGCAAACCCAAACCAATCATTGGCGGCGCAATGCGCGCAGAAAATAAGGCCTGTGCATGCATGGGGCCATAACCTAAATCGGTCAGCTGCAAGTTCGGCTGTTGCAACTCAACCACACTGCCATCGGCAAAGGTCACCGGCACAGGTGTATAAGTCACACGCACCCGTCCTTCCGACGCGATACCGGGTACAGCCATATCTTGAAACTGCCCACCATAAGTTGGCTCAGGTACGATGCCTTTCTGCGCCAGCAGCGCGGTATCTGCAGTAGTAGCGGGAATAGATAAACGCACCAACATCGACACCGCATTAATGGCATCGGGCGCTGGTGGATGACCACGACCATCTTTAATATGGCAGTTTTGGCAGGCATTGGTGTTAAACAGCGGCCCTAAGCCATCGCGCGCAGTAGTGGTGGCCGGAGCGATCACCCAAGGACTGCGAAAAAAACTATTGCCCACACTAAAATCTAAACGGCGGGTCGGCGCTAGATTGGCCGAAGGCAGTGAAAACGCATTAGCATCAAACTTATGCACCGTTGCACTGCCACCAGAAAGCCGTTCTTGCGGATCAAACTCACTTAACACTGTCGCTGCCTGCGCGGCACTTAAGCCTAACAAGCTCAAGGCACAGGCTGATAAAAAAACCTTCATAACAACAAACCTAACTCTGGGTTAAAAAGAAGAACGCCGACAACAGTCGGCATTCTCAGGATAAAACACGAGCACGAATCTAAAGGGACTCTGCACAACAACTATTTTGAATTAAAAAGCGTGATCAGCCGTATCAGGATTCAGTTCAGTAATACCCAAAGCTAAAGCGGCTTGCTCGATTGTGGTCGTTTGCTCAACCAGCGCGGCAATCGAATCACGCACAATCTGCTGACCTGCAGCATTTTCAGGATCAATCATTTGATCAAACGCCATGCCATTTTCCGCTGCATCGACCATCACCTGCAAACTTTTTTCCGTACTGGCTAACTTAGCTTGCAACAACTGATCCGCCGCCGCATCACTGGCCTGTACCAACTGCGCGATACTTGGACCGGTTAATACAGTGCCATCCACTTTCTTGTACTCACCTAAGTAGACATTACGAATACCTTTGGCATTGTAAAAGTGTGAGTTGTGGGTGTTATCACTGAAGCAGTCATGCTCATCTTCAGTGGAGCTGGCTTCTAAAGCGACTTTCATCCGCTCACCAGCCAGCTCACCCAAGCTCAAGCTGCCCATACCAAAAAAGGCTTTGCGCAAGCCTTGCTCAGCGCTTTGCGCCAGTAATTCAGCGCGGTAGTTTTCAGCGTTATCCGGCGCCCACTGCGCGGTCATTTCAGCTAAATCAGTCACCAATAAATCAGTCACAACGCTTAAGTACTGAGCACGACGCTCGCAGTGACCGCCGGTGCAGTTTTCGTCGGTCAAGTAGTCAGTGTATGGGCGCTCACCGGCACCCGGTTGGGTACCATTTAAATCTTGACCCCATAACAAGAACTCAATCGCGTGATAACCGGTTGCCACGTTAGCTTCTGAACCACCCAACTCATTCAGGCCAGCCAACAACTCTGACGTTAACTCGCTAACATCAATTTTCTCTTCACCGACTTGAATGCTTTGGCTGCCAATAATATTCGCTACTGCGCCTTCGTTACCCAGCGCGTAGTCGTAATCATCCGCCACATAGTCAATTAAACCTTCATCCAGTGGCCAGGCATTCACTTGCCCTTCCCACTCATCGACTAGAGCGTTACCAAAACGAAAGACTTCAGACTGCATATAAGGTACGCGCGCGGCTAACCAGGCGTCTTTCGCTGCCTGTTGAGTTACTTCACTTGGCGCGGCCACAAACTTTTGTACTGCTGTTTGCAATGCTTGCGCCGTGCTGTGCGCATCGGCAAAAGTTGCATAGGCAATATCAGCATAGTGACTGACCACTTGCTCACGGGTCACAGCTTGCACATCGGCCGCAGGCGTTGCTGCTGGCTGAACAACTGCAGAACTGACATTTGCTGAGCTGGTTGCTGCAGGCTCGTTATCACCACAAGCGGCTAAGTTAATGGCGAGTGCAAGCACGCTAAGATGAGCGATTGAAAAAAAACGCATGGAAGCTGTCCTTTTAAGAGAGAGTCAATACAAATGATAATCATCTAACTATACAGCAATAATGCGAAGGATTAGCATTCAACTCAAAGTTTTTTTATAATTTTCAGTGCTTTTTTATTTAACCCATGCACCGCACCCATATAGCCGGCCCGTGCCGCCAACCAACTAGATGCAATATACTCAACAGCCTAAAAGACGCGCTTATATATGCAGCTTTTATCAGTACACACTCACATCCAGCACATTCTGTAAGCATAAAAAAACCCAGCCGAAGCTGGGTTTCTTGTGCAGGCTTGAACTTACTTACCGTAAACCGGGAACTTCGCGCAAACTGCTTTAACTTTTTCACGGACTGCGTCAATCACGGACGTATCGCCCATGTTGTCGAGGATGTCACACATCCAGCCCGCTAGCTCTACACACTCAGCTTCTTTAAAGCCACGTGTGGTCACTGCAGGCGTACCTACACGCAGACCTGAAGTGACAAAAGGTGAGCGCGGATCGTTTGGTACAGAGTTTTTGTTCACAGTGATAAAGGCGTCGCCTAATGCCGCATCAGCATCTTTACCAGTGATATCTTGCTTGATCAGTGATACGAGGAACAGGTGGTTAAAGGTACCGCCTGACACCACATCAAAGCCACGCTCAATAAATACATTGGCCATAGCTTGTGCGTTTTTGATCACTTGTGCTTGGTACGTTTTAAACTCAGGCTGCAATGCTTCTTTAAAGCAAATCGCTTTACCCGCAATCACGTGCTCCAGTGGACCACCTTGAGTACCTGGGAACACTGCAGAGTTGAGCTTACGCTCAAGATCATTGCTGCGCGACAAGATCAAACAACCGCGTGGACCGCGTAAGGTTTTGTGTGTAGTAGTGGTCACTACGTCAGCGTATGGCACTGGGTTCGGGTATACACCCGCAGCAACCAAGCCAGCCACGTGTGCCATATCAACAAACAGGTAAGCACCCACTTTGTCTGCGATTTCACGGAAGCGCGGGAAATCTAGAATTTGTGAGTAAGCAGAGAAACCGGCAACGATCATTTTTGGTTTGTGCTCTAGAGCCAAACGCTCAACTTCGTCGTAGTCAATCAAGCCTGCATCATCAATGCCGTACTGGATAGCGTTGTACAATTTACCTGAAGAACTGACGCTAGCACCGTGAGTCAAGTGACCACCGTGCGCCAAGCTCATACCAAGAATAGTGTCACCAGCTTCAAGTAAAGCTAAGTACACAGCAGCGTTGGCTTGTGAACCTGCGTGCGGCTGAACGTTGGCGTATTCTGCACCAAACAACTCTTTAGCACGATCAATTGCCAATTGCTCAACGATGTCAACGTACTCACATCCACCGTAGTAGCGCTTTTGTGGATAGCCTTCAGCGTATTTATTGGTGAGCACAGAACCTTGTGCCTCCATTACCGCTGGGCTGGTGTAGTTTTCTGACGCAATCAGCTCAATGTGCTCTTCTTGGCGCTGGGCTTCTTTCTCCATAGCGTCAAAAAGTTCGGCGTCATATTTGGCAATAGTCAGGTCACGACTGAACATAAGCGGTCCTCATGGAATCAACAAGGCTAATAAAAATGTATTTAAGTGGGTGATTCTACAGTATCTAAGCGGTCATGGCACATGAAAGGATGTCACTCAGGCAATAAGTCTGGCTCATTCGGTGTTTATTGCATAAAGCATTCTAAAAAAAGCATCTGAAAATATGCGGACGAGGAATCTAAGCTCTTTTGCAAAGCTAGAAAAGCAGAAGTATTGAGCAACATTGTGTGCATGACACGCCGCGTGAGTATCGTTCTTCCCTCAACGGGTCTTCCTGACCCGATTCGGGCGCTCGCCATCCATGGCTCGCTTGCCACGACACTCACGCGACGCGTCTCGACCATTGATAGTGATTTCAAGTCAGTAGCACATATCAACATCAAGAACAGGATTACAAAAATCGGATCTTGATCGTAGACGTATTACACTTGCTGTTGCTTTGCTTTTAGAGACTGATCCTACAATCTTGAACACACTGCTTATCTTCAACGAGTGCGGCGAGGTGGGTGTAGCAAGCGTAGCCATGGATAGCGCAGCGCCGGAGTTGATCCCTGGATGGGTTCATCGACGGAAGAACACCCGCCTCGCTGCACGACATGCCGCATAACTACACAACTACACAACTACACAACTGAATAACTATAAGCCTTAGCAGATTAGACACACTTGGTAATAGTACTCAACACACCGCAACTACTGCTTAATTGCCTGAAAAACGCTACAATCAGCCCACTTTTTATGACCGCTCTTTGCATAAGAGATACTCGGTCAATCACTTATCCATTAACTATATTAGGTTGCTCATGTCCCAGTACGTTTTTACGATGCACCGCCTCGGCAAAGTTGTACCGCCTAAGCGTGAAATTCTCAAAGATATTTCTTTATCATTTTTCCCGGGCGCAAAAATTGGTGTACTGGGTCTCAATGGCTCAGGTAAATCCACCCTCTTGCGCATTATGGCAGGCGTAGACACCGAATTTAACGGTGAAGCGCGTCCTATGCCGGGTCTGAAAATCGGCTACTTACCACAAGAGCCACAGTTGGATCCGAGCAAAACAGTGCGTGAAACCGTTGAAGAAGCCTTAGGTGAAATCAAAGAGGCACAAGCACGTCTCGATGAAGTGTATGCCGCCTATGCTGAACCTGATGCAGACTTTGATGCACTAGCCAGCGAGCAAGCCAAACTCGAAGCTATCTTGCAAGCCAGCGACGGCCACAATATTGAGCGCCAACTGGAAGTGGCCGCGGATGCGCTGCGCTTGCCTGCTTGGGACGCCAAAGTTGAGCACTTATCCGGTGGTGAAAAACGCCGTGTTGCCCTATGCCGCTTATTATCATCCGCGCCTGATATGCTGCTGCTCGATGAGCCGACCAACCACTTGGATGCTGATTCAGTGGCGTGGCTTGAGCGTTTCCTACATGACTTTACCGGTACTGTGGTTGCGATCACCCACGACCGTTACTTCCTTGATAACGTCGCTGGCTGGATTTTGGAACTCGACCGTGGTCAAGGTATTCCTTTTGAAGGCAACTACTCACAGTGGCTGGAAGCTAAAGCCAACCGTTTGAGCCAAGAAGCCAAGCAAGAAACCTCACACAACAAAGCCATGAAAGCTGAGTTGGAGTGGGTGCGCCAAGGTGCGAAAGGCCGTCAGTCCAAATCTAAAGCTCGTTTAGCACGCTTTGAAGAAATGCAATCACAAGAGTTCCAAAAGCGCAGCGAAACCAATGAGATTTATATCCCAGCCGGTGAGCGCTTAGGCGACCAAGTGATTGAGGTCAAAAACGTTAGCAAAGCCTATGGCGATCGCGTGTTGATTGATGACCTGTCCTTCACTTTACCTAAAGGTGCCATTGTCGGTGTTATCGGTGGTAACGGTGCCGGTAAATCGACCCTATTTAGAATGATTATGGGGGTTGAACAACCCGACTCAGGTGAAATCATTATTGGTGAGAGCGTTAAGCTCGCCAGCGTTGATCAGCAACGTGACAGCCTAGACGGTTCCAAAACTGTGTGGGAGCAAATTTCTGACGGTTACGACATGATTAAAGTCGGTAACTATGAAGTGCCATCACGTGGTTATGTCGGCCGTTTTAACTTTAAAGGCTCGGACCAACAAAAGTTTGTTAAAGACCTGTCTGGTGGTGAGCGCGGCCGCTTGCACTTAGCGCTAACACTTAAGCAAGGCGCCAACGTATTGCTGCTTGATGAGCCGTCCAACGACCTCGACGTCGAAACCTTACGCGCACTGGAAGAAGCCCTGCTGGATTTCCCAGGCTCTGCCATTGTGATCTCGCACGACCGTTGGTTCTTAGACCGTATTGCTACACATATCTTGTCCTATGAAGACGACTCAAGCATCGTATTCTTTGAAGGTAACTACACTGAATATGAAGCCGATCGTAAAAAACGCCTCGGTGAGGCTGCAGCACAACCCAAGCGCGTACGTTACAAACGCTTAGCCTAAAAGCTATATTTTATCAGCGGCTGCACTTTTTACCGTGCAGCCTGTCTGATAGAAAGCAAGCAAGAAAACCACTGGACACCCATACATCAGAGTAGAATATTAGTAGTGCTTACACTGCACTAAACACCGACTACAAGCTAAGGCTTGCAAGGAGTACATGCATGAGTCAGCGTTCTGAAAAACGCAGTAATAAAGCCAAATCAATCATTGCCCAACCCTTGTTTCGCAGCCGCCAAGAGCGCGCTAAAAAAGGCAAAGGCAGCTACCGCCGCGACAAACAAGCCTCACGGTCTAATCACCCTGAGGCTTTTCTTTTTTTAGCGGCTTAAGATTCGCTATTGCCTTAGCCCATACCGCACACTATTCTTACTTGACTGCTCAGCCTGTTAAAGTTGAGTTCTACTAAATATTGAGATGACCCATGCTTGAGCGCCTTCCTTCTTTTTATGCAGTGATTGTGGTTGGACTTTTATCCAGTCAAGCCTTTGCCGCTACAACTGCCCCGCTGATTACGCCAAGTGCAGCGAACGCCACCACACCTACAACCCCTCCTTTAGTTGCGCAAGAAAGCTTTACACAGTGGCGAGCAGGTTTACGCATTCAGGCTCTCGATGAAGGCATCACTCCATTATTATTTGAACAAGCATTTGCCGGCCTGACACTCGACCCACAAGTGGTTGCGGCAGACCAAAGCCAACCTGAGTTTAGCCGCCCGGTGTGGGAGTATTTAGAAAGCGCGGTGTCATCATGGCGCGTCGCTCGCGGTAAAGCCTTGCTGGCCGAGCATGCAAAAACCTTAAATGCTATTGAAGCGCGCTACAAAGTTGAGCCCAGTATTTTAGTTGCCGTCTGGGGCATGGAAAGCGGTTTTGGACAGAACATTGGCAGTAAAAATGTTATTCGCTCACTGGCAACTTTAGCCTATGAAGGCCGTCGCAGCGCATTTTGGCGTAGCCAGTTGCTTGCGGCACTGCATATCCTCCAAGAAGGCGATACCAGCCCTAGCGGCATGATAGGTTCATGGGCAGGAGCTATGGGGCAAACACAGTTTATGCCAACCACCTACCGCGAGTATGCAGTCGATTTTGACGGCAATGGCCGCCGTGATATTTGGCGCTCCAGTGCTGACGCCCTAGCCTCTGCGGCAAACTACTTGAGCCTATCGGGCTGGCAACATGATTTGCCTTGGGGTTTTGAGGTGCAGTTACCCAAGCAACACTTTGATTACGCATTGGCTGATGGCTCATTGAAAAAAACCATAAGCCAATGGCAAGCCTTAGGTATCAAGCCACGCCATACCGTTAATATGCGTTTGTTAGGCCAACAACAGGCCACTTTATTCTTACCTAGCGGCCACCAAGGCCCTGCTTATTTATTATTAAATAATTTTCGCAGCATTTTAAAGTACAACAACTCATCCTCCTATGCCTTAGCCATTGGCTTACTCTCTAATGCCTTACAAGGTGATTACAACCCACCTGCTAGTTGGCCAAAACATGAGCGTATGCTCAGCCGTACAGAACGTATTGAGTTACAAGCGCTGCTCAATCAACTGGGTTTTGACAGTGGCCATCCTGATGGCATTATCGGTATCAACTCACGCCAGGCTGTACGCAGTTTTCAGCAAGCACAAGGTTTGCCAGCAGACGGTTACCCAAACGATGCATTACTGGATCATGTGCGTAAAGCCGCTCGCTAAAGCGGCGTAACCTATTACTGCAAGGCAAGAGTCTTACCGGCATAAATAATTAATGTTGGACAATGCCCTGCACAATCGCCATGGCATACTTTATAGTAGACTCAATAATACGCAGCAGTTGCACCAGACTGTTAACCGAACGCAATACAAGGGCTTACGCATGCTCAATTGGAAAAAACGCTCACGAGATGCTCGTGACCAAGTTAATGATTCAGTCGACGACGTTAAAAGCTACCTGGGTGGCATTTGGTTCAGTCGCACGCTGATAACTGTTTTAGCTTTATACCTGCTAGCCACCTTGATTATCGGCTGGTATTGGAGTCAGGAACCTGAGTTCTTTGGTGTGCAAGAGCATACCCAACAAGCAGCAGACACAGCGCAACGCTCGCTAGTAACAGGCTACACCACAGTAGAAACCCTGAAACAGGTTGCCACTACACTGCTCGACAAGCCCGGTGGTTATCTGACCAACGACTACGCACCACCCGGCATTTGGCTGGACAATATGCCTGCATGGGAATATGGCGTCTTAGTGCAAGTGCGTGATCTATCACGCGCATTGCGTAAAGACTTTGCCCGCTCACAATCACAATCCACCGAAGATGCCGATTTAGCTAAAGCCGAGCCACGCTTTAACTTTGATAACAAAAGCTGGGTCTTGCCGGCTACTGAAGACGAATACCGTTTAGGTGTTAAATCATTAGACCGCTACTTAGCGCGCCTCAGTGACCAAAGCAAATCCAACACACAGTTTTATGCGCGTGCCGACAACCTCAACAACTGGTTAGGCGATGTGGCAACCCGCTTAGGCTCTCTGTCACAACGCTTATCTGCTAGCGTGGGTAAAGCCAGTTTAAATATAGATCAAGACGGTGAAGTTGAGACTGACAACCCTTTACTGACCGGCAGAGCCAAAGACATTAAAGAAGAAGTTATTAAAACACCTTGGCTGCAAATTGATAACGTCTTTTATGAAGCTCGCGGTCAAGCCTGGGCGCTGTCACACTTTTTGCGCGCGATTGAAATTGACTTCGCTGATGTGATTGCAAAAAAGAACGCTACCGTTAGCGTGCGTCAAATCATTCGTGAATTAGAGTCCGCACAAGAATCCTTATGGAGCCCGATGATTCTCAATGGTGACGGTTACGGCATCCTAGCCAACCACTCCTTAGTGATGGCCAACTACGTATCGCGTGCCAACGCCGCGATCATTGAACTGCGCCAGCTATTGTCACAAGGCTAATACTGCGATCAAGTCGTAGCACCTAACCGTGCTACGACTGCCCTTGCCCCTCCTCATTGCCCCTTGCTAACCCTCTTGTATATTTGCACTGCCTTGACCTAGGCGCAGCCACTTATCTGCAGCCACAAAAAAGCCCCAAACCCTTCCGTATTGATCGCTACAGACTGACTTGAGGCTTGATGGTGCGCTTAGAACTTAAACACAAATCCTATTAGCAGTTTTTCCACTGAGCTTTGCGCTTCTCTAAAAACGCGCTCACACCTTCAGTGGTGTCTTGCGCATCAAACAAATCAACAAAAGCTTCACGCTCAGAAGGCAGCCAGTAATCCGGTGCTTGTGTACGCGCACCTTGAATCAAGGGCTTGATCATGCGCACAGCAACTGGGCTTTGCTGAGCAACCTTATCGGCCAGCTCTAAGGCTTTTGCCAATGCCTGACCTGGAGCAACCACTTCCTCAACCAAGCCAATTCGCTCAGCGGTACGCGCATCAATGCGCTCACCACATAAGATCATGCGCTTCGCCCAGCCCTCACCCACCAACCATGAGAGTTTTTGTGTACCACCGGCACAGGGTAATAAACCTACAGTAGCTTCTGGCAGTGCCATTTGTGCCTGCTCTTCAGCCACGCGAATATCACAGGCTAAAGCACACTCCAAGCCACCACCCATAGCATAGCCATTAATCGCCGCAATGGTCACACCGCGGTAATTGCTCAGTGCTTCAAAGGCTTCACCAAACAGACGCGCCATTTGACGGGCCTTAGCTTTATCACCATCAGCAAAGATTTTTAAGTCAGCACCGGCACTGAAAAACTTTTCGCCAGCACCGGTGACGACCAAGGCATAAATATCTTGATCTTGGTTCAGGTGTTCAACCAACTGCTTAACACCCTTGAGCATGCCAGCATCCCAAGTGTTGGCCGATGGGTTATTTAAGGTCAACAAAGCGGTATGCCCACGCATCTCGACAACCAGTTTACCGGTCAAGTCTAAATGTTGAGCTTTCTTATAGGTTTCAACTGCATGTATCATAAATTAAAGTCCTCAGCCATTAATGGAGTGCAGCATGCACCCCATTAAAAGTATGTGTATTAATGCAGTAATTCAACTGCTATCGCCGTAGCCTCACCGCCACCAATACAAATAGCAGCGACGCCAAAACGTTTATTCTGTTGTTTAAGTGCTGATACAAGCGTGACTAAAATACGCGCTCCGGAGGCACCAATCGGATGACCTAAAGCGCAGGCACCACCATGCACGTTAACCTTATCTGCCGGCAAATTTAATTCGCGCATGGCAATCATAGTCACTACAGCAAAGGCTTCGTTAATCTCAAACAGATCAACTTGGTCTAAATCCCAACCGGTGCGTTGCAGCAACTTATGAATGGCGCCAACCGGAGCGGTGGTAAATAAGTGCGGCGCTGCAGCATAGGCGCTGTGCCCTCGAATCACCGCTAAAGGTGTGAGGCCGCGCTGCTGGGCTTCGCTTTGGCGCATCAACACCAATGCTGCGGCACCGTCCGAAATCGAACTGGAATTAGCTGCAGTTACAGTACCGTCTTGACTAAAGGCGGGGCGCAGTTGACGAATTTTAGCCAAATCAGCCTTAGGTGGTTGTTCATCTTCGCTAACCGTGACGCTACCTTTACGCTGCGCGATCTGCACTGGGACAATTTCGTCAGCAAAATTGCCGTTACTGATCGCTGCTTGCGCACGCAATAATGACTGCTCAGCAAAATCATCTTGCTGCTCACGGGTAAAGCCATAAGCTTGCGCGCTATCTTCAGCAAAACTGCCCATCAGGCGGCCTCTATCGTAAGCATCCTCAAGGCCGTCCATAAACATATGATCAATCACTTTAGCGTGCCCCATGCGATAGCCAGCACGGGCTTTATCCAGCAAATAGGGTGCGTTGGACATGCTTTCCATGCCTCCGGCAACCACCACATCAACTGACCCAGCTAATAACGCATCATGCGCCATAATGACAGTTTGCATACCTGAACCGCACATTTTATTCACTGTAGTGGCGACGGTATGCTCATTTAACCCAGCACCGAGCGCTGCTTGACGGGCTGGCGCTTGGCCCAAACCTGCAGGTAGCACACAACCGAACAGCACTTCTTGCACGGCATCGGGGGCTAACTGCGCACGGGCCACAGCAGCTTGAATCGCCACCGCACCCAGTTCTGGCGCGGTAGCACTGTGTAAAGCACCTTGAAAACCGCCCATTGGCGTACGCGCCATACTGACAATCACCACGGGATCATGCGTATTCATACTATTTAACTCCCATACGTAACGCACCATCGATGCGAATCACTTCGCCATTGAGCATGGTGTTTTCAACAATATGCTGCGCTAAGGCGGCATATTCTTCAGCCCGACCTAAACGCGGCGGGAAAGGTACATCAGCGCATAAACCCGCCCGTATTTCCTCGGTCATACCCGCCATCATCGGTGTTTCAAACACACCCGGAGCAATGGTCATGACGCGAATACCATAACTGGCCAACTCACGTGCCGCAGGTAAAGTCAGGCTCACAATCGCACCTTTTGAGGCCGCATAAGCCGCCTGCCCCAGCTGCCCATCGTAAGCAGCAACCGATGCAGTATTAATCACCACACCACGCTCACCTTCAGCATTAGGCTCGTTATTGACCATCATTTGTGTGGCCAAACGCAGCATATTAAAGCTGCCCACCACGTTAATATTTAATACGCGGGAAAAATCCGCTAAATCATGTGGGCCTTTACGGCCTAAAATTCGCTGACCACCGACAACCCCAGCGCAGTTGATCAAACCGTGTAGCGCACCAAAACGCTCTACAGCAGTATCCAGTGCTTGCTGCACTTGCCCGGCGTCACAAATATCACAGGCCAGACCTAAAGCATGCTGACCAAGCAGCTGTGCTTGTGCAATCACCGCTGCTTCATTGATATCTAACAGCACCACCGAAGCCCCCTGGGTCACCAAATGCTTGGCCGTCGCAGCGCCCAAGCCTGAAGCGCCGCCAGTGATGACAAATGTATGTTCAGCTACACGCATAATAGATCCTTAGAATTAGCAGGCCGCTTGTTGGGCTTGTTTCTGTTCATTGTATTTATTGATTTCATTGATACGCAAAATAAAGCGCTGCACTTTGCCACTGGGTGTTTTAGGCAATTCATCAGGGAATTCGATTTCACGTGGGTACGCATGCGCGGCTAAGCGATTACGCACATGAATACGCAACTCTTCTGCCAGTTCTGGCGTGCCTTGGTAACCCTCTTGCAAAATAACAAAAGCTTTAATGATTTCATTACGCTGTTCATCGGGCTTACCCACCACTGCAGCTTCAACTACGGCTGGGTGCTCAAGCAACGCGCTTTCCACATCAAAGGGGCCCACGCGGTAACCTGAGGTACTGATCACATCATCTGAGCGACCGACAAAGCTGATACTGCCGTCGCTGTTGAGCTCGGCGGTATCACCGGTTAAGTAGTAACGGCCTTTAAACGAGGTGGTTTCGATACCCTTGTAGCCGTTAAACCAGAACATCGGCGAGCGCTCAACATCCACCGATAAAATACCCGGCACACCCACGGGTAGCTCTTTGAGCTGGTCTTCATCCAGCACCACGACACGGTGGCCAGGTGAGGCATAACCCGCTGCTCCCATATGCAGCGGATGCTCTAAGTTGTGGTGATTACACAACACCATACCCATTTCCGTTTGCCCGTAATGGTCGTTGATCGACACATCTAAGTGCTCTTTAAACCAACGAATCACTTCTGGATTCAAAGGCTCGCCGGCACTACTGACCACGCGCAGTTGCTCTTTCCACTGATCGGCCACTTTGCCACCGGCCGCAATCAACATACGAAACACTGTCGGGGCGCCAGCTAGATTGTTCACATTGTATTTTTTGGCCACATCTAAACAGCGGTCCAAATTAAACAAGCCGTCAACCGACAGTACCGGTAAGCCCATCGACATGGGACCTGTAATGCCAAAGTACAAACCATAAGCCCAACCTGGGTCGGCCACGTTCCAGAAGGAATCCTCAGCACGTAAACCTACTGCATCAATCATATAGCGCTGAAAAGCCACAATCGCACGCAACGGCACTTCCAGTGGTTTGGCTAAACCTGTGGTACCTGAGGTAAACATCATCAAAAACGGATCATCACCGGTACGCAGTACAGGAACAAACTCCGTCGATAAGGCATTTAATGTAGGCCAAAAATCGCAATCACCTGCTTCAAGACCTACACCGGCATCACTAACAGTCATCACTGGCGGACAGTGTTGTACATCAATCAATTTGCTGCGATTAGCCACATCACTGACGATTAATTTAGCACCCGAAGTCTGCACGCGGTGCTCAATCGCTTTAGGTCCGAAAGCTGTAAACAGCGGCTGATATACCGCACCAATACGCCAGGTACCTAAAATAGTCACCACCAAGGCATGACCGCGCGGCAATAAACCCGCGACGATATCACCGGCCTGCACACCTTTTTCACTTAAGTAGTTGGCAAACTGCGCAGCTTGATCACGCAGTTCGGCATAAGTATGACGACTGGAACTGCCGTCAGCATTTTCTTGAATCAAGGCAATAGCGCCATCCACTGCATGACGGTCGCAGCACTCATAGCATGCGTTCATCGCTGCAAAAGTACCACTAATGGCATTGCTCACTGTGCTCTCAAAATCAAAGGTTTTTGAGGCTTGAAAATAGTCACGTTTAACTAGGGTCATGGCACGCTCCAACTTTTTATTATTGTTGACATTGCAAGGTACACACCCCGATAGTCAGTCCCAGTACGCTTGAGAAGCAATAGCAAAATCTTTCAAACTGCTTGAACGTTTTTGCCAATTATTTGTTTTTATTTAACAACATTGAGCGGTAATGACTGGGCTGCGTGCCTGTCCATTTACGAAAGGCCTTATAAAAAGTACTCACATCCGCAAAGCCTAAAGCGCTCGCGATATCGACAAAAGTATAATGCTCATCGGCCAGCCATTTGACCGCCAACGAACTGCGCACTGCATCTTTAAGTCGCTGATAACTTTGACCTTCTTCGTTTAAACGACGCTGCAAGGTGGAGACAGACATATACAAATCAGCAGCTAAGTACACCGCGTCCGGCCAACACTTAGGGTCACTGTGCAATAGTTTGCGGCGAATCTGACTGGTTAAACTCTGCTCATCGCGGTACTTCACAATGATGTTATTGGGTGCTTGGCGTAAAAATCGCTCTAAGTCTTGCGGGGTGCGCTTAATGGGCGCACTGAGAATATCCGCAGAAAACAGTATTTGCGATTGTAGACAATCAAAGCGTAGGTTCTCAGAAAACATCACACGGTAGTCATCGATAAACTCTGGCGCAGGCCCCCGTGAATCCACCGATAACAAAGCAATACGTTGGTTGGCCAGCCAGCAGGTTAAACCATGTACATACATCCAAAAAGTAAAGTAGGTAAAAGCCCGTGATGGCTGCGCACTTTCCTCACGCAGCACCACTGCAGCCATACTCTCCTCAACGCGCAATACTGCACGCTTATCGGCAAACACTAAGGATAAAAACTGCAGCGCCACTTCCAGCCCCTGCCCTACAGTGGGCTGCTGTGCCGCCATGGTGCACATAAAGGCAAAACTGCCCGGACGCATCGCACGCTCATCCATCAGAAAAAACTCATCTTGGATGGTGCGCCGCAAACGCCGCCAAAAGCGCGCGTATTGTTTGACCGGCACGCGCGCTGCATCGGCCTGCATAATCTGTGCATCAAAAGGCGTACCATCTAACAAGTCATCAATATTCCAGCCTTGCTGCAAGGATGCATACAGAGCTTCACGTACCATCACGGCAGACACGGTTCCTGAGCGCTGCACCAGCATATTATTGATCCTCCATGTTGTGATCCTCAGGTAAAAGTATGTGTTGTTGTGTGGCCGCTTGCTCACGCAAAAAGTTCCACGCGGTGCGCATGCGAGCAATATCTTTGAGCTCAATGGGCATCAGCATCCAAAACGTACGGGTAAAACTCACATCACCCGCCAACACACGGCGCAAGCGCGGCTCTTTGGCTGCGGCAAAAGCTGGCAAAATAGCCAGACCAGCACCGGCAGCCACCGCCTGCTGCTGCGCTAAAATACTAGTACTGCGTAAATTGGCAGTGCTGGGCTTAACCAACTCATCTAAAAACAGCAGCTCTTTACTGTACAACAAGTCATCGACATAACTGACAAAGCGGTGCTCGCGCAATTGGTCACGATGAGTGATTTCAGGGTGCTGAGCTAAATACTCTTCACTGCCATACAGATACAAGCTGTAATCGGTTAAACGCGTGATAATAAAGGGCCCACGCTCAGGACGCTCCAGCGTAACAACGATATCCGCTTCGTTACGTGACAACTGCACGGCTCGCGGCAGCGCCAGTAAGTCCACCTTCAAATGTGGAAAGCGCTGGCCCAACTCAGCCAGTTGTTCAGCTAACAGCGCAGTACTGTAACCCTCAGTTGCACCAATGCGCACATGCCCCGACAGTTGCTCACCTAAATTGGGCAGCGAGTCAGAAATCCCCACAAAGGCACTTTCCATCGCTTCCACTTGTGGCAGCAAAGCGCGCCCTGCTTCGGTTAACTTGTACCCTTCATGCTCACGTAAAAATAAGGGCCGGCCTAAATCTTTCTCTAGCGCCTGCACTTTGCGCGACACCGTGGTGTGGTCAACCCCCATACGCCGCGCTGCAATCACTAAGCGTCCAGCACGTGCCAATTCTAAAAAAAACCGTAATTGTTCCCAATCCATAGTGTTCTCGTCCAGGTTTTATTGTCTGTGTGCATTTTTGCACAGCGTATCTGCATCGTACAGGGTTGCGGCAGGCAAAAATGCACTGCTAGGATGAAATCACAGTGAATGAGTCAAACATAAAAATAAATTAATGCTGAGGCATAACGATATGACAACTGCTCAAATCCCGACAATTAAACTTCTTATTGATGGCCAGTTTGTTGAGTCCAAAACTGACCAGTGGCGCGAGGTGATTAACCCAGCCACTCAAGAAGTCTTGGCTAAAGTTCCTTTTGCTACCGCTGACGAAATTAACGCAGCTGTTGCCAGTGCTAAAAAGGCTTTTACCACCTGGCGCAAAACACCGATCGGTGCCCGTGCACGTATTTTCTTAAAGTACCAGCAACTGATCCGTGAAAACATGCAAGAGCTCGCAGCACTCCTGACTGCTGAGCAAGGCAAGACCTTAGCTGACGCTGAAGGTGATGTATTCCGCGGCCTTGAAGTGGTTGAGCATGCCGCATCCATTGGTAATCTACAGTTGGGTGAGCTCGCTAACAACGTTGCCAATGGCGTGGACACCTACACCTTGCTGCAACCGATCGGTGTGTGTGCCGGTATTACCCCGTTTAACTTCCCTGCGATGATTCCATTGTGGATGTTCCCCATGGCCATCGTCACCGGTAACACCTTTGTACTGAAGCCATCTGAGCAAGATCCAATGGTGACCATGCGCTTAGTTGAGCTAGCACTGGAAGCTGGTATTCCAGCCGGCGTACTCAACGTGATTCACGGTGGCCCAGATGCAGTGAACGGCATTTGCGATCACCAAGATATTAAAGCAGTGTCCTTCGTGGGCTCAACCCATGTGGGTACGCATGTGTATAACCGCTCATCGCTGACCGGTAAGCGTGTGCAGTGCATGATGGGTGCTAAAAACCACGGTATCGTGATGCCTGATGCCAACAAAGAGCAGACACTCAACGCCATTGCTGGTGCGGCCTTTGGTGCTGCCGGTCAACGCTGCATGGCCCTGCCAGTGATTGTTTTAGTGGGCGAAGCGCAAAGTTGGTTGCCTGAGTTGGTGGCTAAAGCTAAAACCCTGAAAGTCAATGCCGGTTGCCAAGCGGGTACCGATGTCGGCCCGGTGATTTCACCACAAGCTCTCGCACGTATTACTGGCCTGATTGAAAGCGGTGTCAGCGAAGGTGCAACCATTGATCTCGATGGTCGTAACCCAACTGTACCGGGCTTTGAGCAAGGTAACTTTGTCGGCCCAACCATCTTCTCAGGCGTGGATACCTCCATGCGTATTTACCAAGAAGAGATCTTTGGTCCAGTGCTGTGTGTGATCAACGCAGACAGCATCGAGCAAGCCATTGAATTGGTGAACGCCAACCCGAACGGTAACGGCACCGCGATCTTTACCCGTTCAGGCGCTACTGCGCGTCGTTTCCAAGAAGAAATTGATGTCGGCCAAGTGGGTATTAACGTACCGATTCCAGTACCGGTACCGATTTTCTCCTTCACCGGTTCACGCGCATCTAAGCTGGGCGACTTAGGCCCGTACGGCAAGCAAGTTGTGCAGTTCTACACGCAAACTAAAACAGTGACTGCACGCTGGTTTGATGAAGATGAAGAAGTGGGCGCACTCAACACTACTATCAGCTTGAAATAAGCAACACCCGCCTGGCTTTCGAGTCAGGCGGCTTGCTCTGCACTAAAGATTTAACCTATTTAGCATCGACACTCGCAACAATCATAATAAGCGGAGATCAACCATGCATATCGGATTTTTAGGCTTAGGCAATATGGGCAGCCCCATGGCCAGCAACTTACTTAAAGCAGGCCACCAGCTTAGTGTATTTGACCTGTCGAGCAGCGCCATTGCCGAACTCACAGAAAAAGGTGCACACGGCTGTGCTTCAGTTAACGCGCTGGTCGCTGCGGCACCAGACGTACTCATTAGCATGCTACCTGCTGCTGCACATGTAAAAGGCGTGTACTTAGGTGATGAGGGTTTAATCGCACAACTGACTAAACCGACCTACTTAATCGACTGTTCAACCATTGACCCGCACAGCGCTCGTGAAGTTGCTAAAGCGGCCAAAGACGCTGGTCACTCCATGGTCGACGCTCCGGTATCGGGCGGAACCGCCGGCGCACAAGCCGCCACGCTGACCTTTATGGTCGGTGGTGCACCTGAAGACTTAGAGCATATCAAACCCATTCTCCAAGCCATGGGCAAAAACATTACCCATTGCGGTGATAGCGGTAACGGTCAAGTCGCCAAAGTCGCCAACAATATGTTGTTGGGTATCTCCATGGTCGGTGTGGCTGAAGCGATGGCGCTAGGTGTATCGCTGGGTATGGACGCGAAAACCTTAGCCGGCATTATTAACACCTCAAGCGGACGCTGCTGGAGTTCGGAAATTAACAACCCTTATCCAGACGTCTTAGAGAACGTTCCAGCCAGTCGTGGTTATAGTGGTGGCTTTGGTAGCGACTTAATGCTTAAAGACTTAGGCCTTGCCACTGAAGCAGCACGTTTAGCCAAACAACCGGTCATGATGGGCGCAGCCGCACAACAGCTGTATCAAGCGTTTAGCTTGCAAGGTAACGGCAATCTCGACTTCTCTGCCATTATTAAACTGTATTTAAAGGAGTGATAGTGATGCTCGATAATCATGCTCTAGTACTGACTGAGGTTCGCAACCGCGTCGGCCACCTGACGCTCAATCGTGTTAGCGCATTCAATGCCGTGAATTTAGAGATGGTACGCGCTCTACAACAGCAGCTGGATGCTTGGGCGGCTGACGAAAACGTAGTGGCCGTGGTGTTGCGTGCCAATGGCGATAAAGCCTTTTGTGCTGGCGGTGATATTCGTGAGCTCTACAATAATGCCAAACAAGACAGCAGCTTAAACGAGATATTCTTTCGTGAAGAGTACGCCCTAGACCAAGATATTCACGCCTACCCTAAGCCATTTATTGCTTTAATGGATGGCTTAGTTTTAGGCGGTGGTATGGGCTTAGCGCAAGGTGCCAGCTTTCGTATCGTCACCGAAAAAGCACGCTTAGGCATGCCAGAAGTCAGCATTGGTTTTTTCCCTGACGTCGGTGGCAGCTATTTCTTATCGCGTCTCAGCTGTGAAATGGGCACCTATATGGGTGTGACTGGCAACTCAGTGGGTCCTGCAGATGCTCTGCAATTGGGCTTAGCTGATTGGTTTTTACACCGTGAGCAAATCACTGAGTTTGATCGCTGCTTGGATAATATGCAGTGGGGTCACTCATCCCCAGAAGCAGTGCGCAGCCTATTAAATACACTAGCCAGCAAACACAGTTCAGGCGCACAACTGACTGCTGTACGCGGTGCAATTAACACACACTTTGCCCACAACTCAGTCGCTGACATTATTGCTTCATTAACTAGCGAAACCGACAGCAGCATTCAAGCATGGTGCCAAGAGACCATTGCCACACTCAGGTCGCGCTCACCTTTAGCCATGGCCACCACCTTAGAAATGCTGCGTCGTGGTCAAGATCTATCTTTAGCTGACTGCTTCCGCTTGGAGTACCACTTAGGCTCACAATGGTTTACTAAAGGTGACTTTATGGAAGGCGTGCGTGCCCTGATTATTGATAAAGATAAAAATCCACAATGGCAGCCTGCAACCATTGAAGAACTAAAACAAGCCAAAATAGACGACTTATTTGCAGGCTTTCAAGCGCAGCGCGCATAAGCCAGCCAGTGTATTAAAGGAACCTCACAATGCATGATATCGAATTCTCTGAAGAGCAACGCATGATCCGCGACATGGCGCGCGATTTTGCGAAAGCAGAACTGACACCCAACGCAGAAAAGTGGGAAAAAGCCGGCTGGCTCGATGACGCTATGCTCAAGCAAATGGGCGAACTGGGTTTTTTAGGTATGGTCGTCCCAGAAGAATGGGGCGGCTCTTATATCGACTACAGCGCCTATGTACTGGCGGTTGAAGAAATCTCAGCAGGTTGCGCCTCAACGGGCGCAGTGATGAGTATTCATAACTCAGTTGGCTGCGCACCCATTATGAACTGGGGCACCGAAGCACAAAAGCAACAATGGCTGCCTGATTTAGCCTCGGGCAAAGTACTGTCCTGCTTTTGTCTAACCGAGCCACAAGCTGGTTCAGAAGCCAATAACCTGCGCACTAAAGCAGTCGAAGATGGTGATCATTGGGTGCTCAATGGCAGCAAACAATTTATCAGTAATGCTAAACGCGCAGGTTTGGCTATTGTCTTTGCTATTACTGACCCTGAGTTAGGCAAAAAAGGTTTATCGGCATTTTTAGTGCCAACCAATACGCCAGGCTTTGAAGTGGAGCGTATGGAACAAAAAATGGGCCTACGCGCATCAGACACTTGCGCTGTTAGCTTAGTCAATTGCCGTATTCCTAAAGAAAATATGCTCGGTCCACGCGGCAAAGGTTTAGCACTAGCGCTGTCTGGCTTAGAAGGCGGTCGTTTAGGTATTGCTGCACAAGCCATTGGTATTGCCCGCGCTGCATTTGAAGCCGCCCTGACCTACTCTCGCGAGCGTGTGCAGTTTGGCAAAGCCATTGCTGAGCACCAGAGCATTGCCAATATGCTGGCCGATATGCATATGCAAATTAACGCCGCTCGCCATATGATGCTGTATGCCGCACGTTTGCGCACAGCGGGCCTGCCCTGCTTATCTGAAGCCTCACAAGCCAAACTTTTCGCCTCAGAAATGGCCGAAAAAGTCTGCTCAAACGCTATACAGATTCATGGCGGTTACGGCTATCTCGAAGATTACGCAGTAGAGCGTCATTACCGCGATGCGCGTATCACGCAAATTTATGAAGGCACCAGTGAAGTGCAGCGCATGCTGATTGCGCGTCAACTGGCTGACTATGCATTCTAAATTGATCTGACTTTTATACTGCCCAATAAAAAGCGGCTACCAATCACTTGGTAGCCGCTTTTTTGATGCTGTAAAGATAGATGTTAGGTTAAAAAACCTTACATCATACCTCCCATGCCACCCATGCCGCCCATATCAGGCATTGCAGGTGCGCTGTCATCTTTGATTTCAGCGATCATAGCTTCAGTAGTCACCATCAAGCCTGCGATTGACGCTGCTGCTTGTAGCGCTGAACGGGTTACTTTTGCTGGGTCCAAAATACCCATAGCAATCATGTCGCCGTATTCGCCAGTTGCTGCGTTGTAACCGAAGTTACCTTCGCCTTGCTTAACTTTATCAACTACAACGCTTGGCTCATCGCCAGCGTTGGCAACGATCTGACGCAGAGGCGCTTCAACCGCACGACGCAGCAGAGCAATACCAACGTTCTGATCTTCGTTGTCGCCTTTGAGCTCGCTGATCGCTTGCAGTGCGCGCACTAGTGCCACACCACCGCCAGGTACCACGCCTTCTTCAACTGCTGCACGAGTCGCATGCAGAGCATCTTCAACGCGGGCTTTCTTCTCTTTCATTTCAACTTCAGTGGCAGCACCAACTTTGATCACCGCAACACCGCCAGCTAATTTAGCCAGACGCTCTTGCAGTTTTTCTTTGTCGTAGTCTGAAGAAGTTTCTTCAATTTGCTTACGGATTTGCAGCACACGCGCTTCGATATCCGTTTGGTTGCCAGCGCCATCAATAATAGTGGTGTTGTCTTTATTCAAGATCACACGCTTAGCGTTACCTAAGTGCTCTAAAGTTGTAGTGTCTAGGCTTAGACCTACTTCTTCAGAAACTACAGTACCGCCGGTCAAGATAGCGATGTCTTGCAGCATAGCTTTACGACGATCACCAAAGCCTGGCGCTTTAACTGCAGCTACTTTCACGATACCGCGCATGTTGTTGACGACCAATGTTGCTAAGGCTTCGCCTTCAACATCTTCAGCAACGATCAGCAATGGACGACCGGCTTTAGCAACCGCTTCCAGTACTGGTAGTAATTCGCGAATGTTAGAGATTTTCTTGTCAACCAACAGCAACAATGGGCTTTCCAGCTCAGCAACCATAGTGTCTGGCTTGTTGATGAAGTAGGGAGACAAGTAACCACGGTCAAACTGCATGCCTTCAACCACAGACAATTCGTTATCCAGGCCTGAACCTTCTTCAACAGTGATCACGCCTTCTTTACCGACTTTCTCCATTGCGTTAGCAATGATGTCGCCGATAGAAGCATCAGCGTTGGCAGAGATGGTACCCACCTGCGCAATAGCTTTGTTATCAGTGCAAGGCTTAGCCAGCTTCTTGATTTCTTCAACAATCGCAATCGTTGCTTTATCAATACCGCGCTTCAGATCCATTGGGTTCATGCCCGCTGCAACTGCTTTCAAGCCTTCGTTAACGATAGCTTGTGCAAGTACCGTTGCAGTAGTAGTACCGTCACCGGCTTCGTCGTTGGCTTTCGAAGCAACGTCTTTCACCAGCTGTGCGCCCATGTTTTCAAAACGGTCTTGCAACTCAATTTCTTTTGCAACAGAAACACCATCTTTAGTAATTGACGGTGCGCCGTAGCTTCTTTCAAGAATCACGTGACGGCCTTTCGGGCCTAATGTTGCTTTTACTGCGTCAGCCAATACGTTGACGCCAGCTAACATTTTTTTACGACCGGCATCGCCGAACTTTACTTCTTTAGCAGCCATGAAATATATTCCTCAATTGTGTGTTATTAAACGCAAGGGGATAAATTAAGCTTCAACAACCGCGAGAATTTC
>DATERP010000014.1:0-7628 GCA_035271385.1 Thiopseudomonas sp.
GCACCGGTGGCACGAATACGACGAATTGCTTCACGCACAATCGGTGTTTCCATCTCACGCCAGTGATTGAAGTGCGCCATAATTGCAATGTGCTTACCGCCATCAACCAGCTTTTTAAACAGGTCGAGTAGCTCTTGCGCATCATCATCAGTGACAAAACGCTGCGGCCAGAAGGTTAAAGCCTTGGTACCGATACGTACCGTTTGCATATGCTCAAGCTCAGGCTTAAGCAGCGGCTCAAGGTAATTCACCACATGGCGAGTTTTCATCACCATCGGGTCACCACCGGTAATCAATAGATCAGTGATGTTTTTATCTTGCGCTAAATAACGGTGCAACGAGTCAGCTTCGTTACTGGCAAAACGCAGTTCTTTATCGCCAATAAACTGTGCCCAACGGAAACAGAAGGTACAGTAACTGTGGCAAATCTGACCTTGGCTAGGAAAAAACAGCACAGTTTCACGGTATTTATGCTGCATCCCGTCCAACGGCTCACCATCAAGCATCGGCACGTTCATTTCTTGCTGACCGGCTGGATGCGGATTGAGGCGGGCTTGAATTTCACGCGCCAGCTGAGTGATTTCTGCACGCGGCAGTTCATCACGCAAGGCTTGCGCCATCAAGTCATAGTCAGCAGGCTCCAACATGCCACGTTGTGGGAATGTCAGCTGGAAAATTGGATCATTGGGTACATTATCCCAGTCGATCAATTCATCGATCACATACTGGTTAACCCGGAACGGCAGCACACTGGCTACCACACGCATTTCAAAACGCTGCTCGGCAGATAACTTTTGCAGTGGTTCAATTTTATCTAACTGACGGTCGGTATAGACCTGAAAGCGTGTATTTTCTGTAAAACCTTCATCACTTAAAGGCATTATTTTTATAGATTGAGTCATGGCTACTCTCCACTCTCTGTAGGTTCAGCACAAGGCAAAGCACAAAGGCTTAACTCTGAACCCACTTACTGGGGCATCCCCTAGGGGAAAAAGATAGCTACATATACGTAGCATAAAGCTGCGATCAAGCACGCAAAAAACGTGTCCTCATCGCCATTAGGGGTGGGAAGAAAAACTTCCCAAGGTGTCGGAAAAAATCCGAAAAGGGGTAACCGTGTTGCTAAAAGAAGGTTGAGGGTACGGTATTATTGCGTTTAGCTCAATTAGTAAATATGTCTTATTTATTCTTAAGTAGCTCTACTAAGCGGGTTTTATCTCGTAAAAAATCACGTTCAAGGTCACTTTTATTACTCAAATAACGCGAGATTTGCTGCTGTAAACGCTGCTGATCCACTGTCGCTTCAGCAATTTGCTTGAGCAATAACTCAGGTACTTTTTGTCCAGCGCGCTCCTTGAGCGCTGCTTGGCCTTGTAAATCAGCTTTTAAACCGTCAACCACCAATAAGTTATTACGGGCAATATTAATTTGCCCGTCCAACTCCGCCAGCTTGCGATCACGCGCATGATCAATATCTTTGACACGTGGATAGAGTCTGCGCAATTGCCAGTCAGCTTTGGCTTGCGCCTGTTCAGCCTGTTGCAGGCGATATTCTTCAGGTGTGGGTGCACGCGGCACCACTCGTACTACGCGGCCCTGCTCACTCAAGACTTCATAGCCTTTGCCAATTAAGTGCGGCGGTACACCTTGACGGTTAATCACCGTAATACCGCGCTCATCGGTATAGCGATAATACTCAACCGCATAGGCCGCACTACTGACACAAAGTGCCAATGCGAATAAAGAACTTACAGGGCCACGTATGCGCATCACTATCACCTTGAAGAAACTGACAACCATTTTAAATAATATTAGATGCCATAGTCTGCACGGTAACGCTCAACCGCGGGTAGGTATTGCTTCAACTCAGCACTTTGCGCTAAATACTCTAACACTTGCTGCAAAGATACAATGCTAATCACTGGCATATTAAAATCGCGTTCAACTTCTTGAATCGCTGACAGCTCACCCGTACCGCGCTCTTGACGGTCTAAAGCAATCAACACACCAGCCGCTTGCGCGCCTTGGCCTTTGATAATCTGCATCACTTCACGAATGGCAGTGCCGGCTGTGATCACATCATCAACAATCACAATATTACCTTCCAGAGCTGCACCCACTAAAGTGCCGCCCTCACCGTGATCTTTAGCTTCTTTGCGGTTAAAGCACCAAGGAACATCACGCTGATGATGTTCGGCTAATGCAACAGCTGTTGTTGCTGCTAAAGGAATACCTTTATAGGCAGGACCAAACACCACATCGTAAGATAAGCCACTATCAACCAGGGCTTGTGCATAAAAACGGCCGAGCTTGGCCAAGGCCAAACCTGAGTCAAATAACCCAGCGTTAAAAAAATAAGGACTGACACGCCCTGACTTCAAGGTAAACTCACCAAAGCGTAAAACACCGCGCTCTAGTGCGAACTGAATAAATTCTCGTTGATATGCTTGCATAAAGGGGTCCTTAAACGCGTTTGCTTTAGCCAATTTTAGATACGTTGGGTATCATACACACACTTTTTTTCTAGGGGCTATCCATGCGGGTTATTAGTATCAATGTGAACGGGATTCACAATGCTATTGAACAAGGGTTATTTGACTGGCTACATACGCAAAATGCGGATGTGATTTGCCTACAAGACACTCGTGCCAGCGTATACGAAATGGAAGCACCTGAAGTGCAGTTGCACGGGTACTTTTGTTACGCCTGTGACGCTGAACAACCCAAGGATGGCGGTGTGGCTATTTACACTCGCCTGCAGCCTAAAGCCATTATAACCAGTTTAGGCTTTGAAACGGCGGATCGCTATGGTCGCTACATTCAAGCAGACTTCGATAAAGTGAGTATTGCTAGCGTACTGATGCCTTCTGGACACAAGGACGAAGCTGAGTTAAATCAGAAATTTAAGTTTATGGATGACTTTGCCCGTTATTTAGATAAACAACGCCGCAAGCGTCGTGACTATATTTACTGTGCATCCTTGTTTATTGCGCACAATAAACTTGACGTTAAACACTGGCGCGATTGCCAACAAGAAACCGGCTTTCTCTCGCCCGAGCGCGCTTGGATGGACGAAGTGGTGGGTAATATGGGCTTTATCGACGCATTACGCGAAGTAAACCGCGAAGGCGAACTTTACAGCTGGTGGGCCGACAGTGAACAAGCTGAGTTGCTCAACTTGGGCTGGCGTTTTGATTACCAGTTACTCACGCAAGGTATGCGCCGCACGGTACGCAGCGCAAAGTTATCTAGACAACCGCGCTTCTCACAGCATGCACCCTTTAGTGTTGATTACGACTGGGTTCTCAGCGTTTAATCACAGACTGCATAACACAGGCCTTAGCCCTCTTGTGTTATGCAGTATTTAACATGCACTGAGCGATCGCTCACACAGTTTTATTCTGCTTGCAAAGCCGCTTGTTGCAAAGCAAACAATTCACGTACACCTCTGTCAGCTAAGGCCAACATGGCATTAAGCTCGTCTGAACCAAAGGGTGCGCCTTCAGCAGTACCTTGAATCTCAATAAAACCACCGGCATCGGTCATCACCACGTTTAGATCCGTTTCAGCGGTTGAGTCTTCTGGGTAATCTAAATCCAGCACCGGCACATCTTTATAGATACCAACTGAAACTGCTGCAATCATTTGCTTGAGTGGTGAGCCATTTTTCAGCATTTTGCGCTCTTGCATCACGGCTAAAGCATCAACCAAGGCGACCATTGCACCGGTAATTGATGCCGTGCGCGTACCACCGTCAGCTTGGATCACATCGCAATCCACATACAAGGTGTTTTCGCCTAGCTTGGTCATATCTAACGCTGCACGTAACGAGCGACCAATTAAACGTTGAATTTCTAAAGTACGACCACCTTGCTTACCACTGCTCGCTTCACGACGCGTACGGCTGCCCGTTGCACGTGGCAACATACCGTATTCAGCGGTTAACCAACCTTGTCCCTGGCCTTTTAAGAAGCGTGGTACGCCATTCTCTACACTGACGGTGCAAATCACTTTAGTGTTGCCAAACTCCACTAAAACAGAGCCTTCAGCATGGCAAGTATAGTTGCGTGTGATGCGCACCTGACGCAGTTGATCGAGTTCGCGGCCACTAGGACGAGTCATTGAGTTTTCCTGATTTTAAAAATGAGTCAAGCATTATAGGGCTAGAACAGCCTAACTTCAGCATTCTAAACACAACGTAGCGAAATATTCGCTACAATTGGCGCATTATTCTCACCCTTACTTGGAGGTCCTTATGGTGCAAAGCATGACCGCGTTCGCTCGTGTCGAGCAAAATGGAGCTTACGGCACTCTCAGCTGGGAGTTGCGCTCGGTAAACCATCGCTACTTAGAGCCGCATTTGCGCTTACCTGACACGCTACGTGAAGTAGAAGGTACTGTGCGTGAAGCGCTGCGCAACGGTTTGTCACGCGGTAAAGTTGAATGCACCTTAAAGCTGACTGAATCGGCCAGCGAACAAAGCCTGCACGTCAATCAGGAGCGCGCTCAGCAATTGATCCAAGCCGCTGAGCAAATTAGCCAACTGATTGCGCAACCGGCAGCACTCAACCCGCTCGACGTTTTGGCCTGGCCTGGGGTGCTCAGCACTCAATCTGTGGACAGCCAAGCTATTAACAGCGCTGCGATTGAATTGTTTCGTAGCGCGCTGACTCAGCTTAAAGAAAGCCGTGGCCGTGAAGGCACAGATTTAGCACGTTTGATTAGCGAGCGTCTGGACGCGATTCAAAATGAAGTGGTGGTATTGCGCGATCTAGTGCCACAAATGCTGGAACTGCAACGCCAAAAAATCCTCACGCGCTGCCAAGAAATGCAAATCGAACTCGACCCACAACGTCTTGAGCAAGAGCTGGTTATCTTGGCACAAAAAAGCGATGTCGCCGAAGAACTCGACCGCCTCGCCACCCATATCACTGAAGTGCATCGCGTACTCAAAGCCGGCGGCGCCATTGGCCGACGTTTAGATTTTTTGATGCAAGAACTCAACCGCGAAGCCAATACCTTAGGCTCTAAAGCCATTGATACCCGTTCGACACAGGCAGCAGTGAATATCAAAGTTTTAATTGAGCAGATGAGGGAGCAGGTACAAAATATCGAGTGATGATGTACTGATAAGCTAGACATATGAATAAGCCCTGAGTATTTGCAGGGCTTTTTTAATTACATGGTTACGAATATTGAACAGTGGGGATGATCTGGCGCACATTGTTAGCTTCCTGCTCATAGGCTTTGTTACGCACATCCCACAGTTCCACAGCATGCTGGATATTCAACCAAAACTCTGGAGTATTGCCTAATGCTGTAGCAAGTTTAATTGCCATTGGCGCAGTTAGCGTACCTTTGTCATGCACAATTCTGCTTATGCTGTTTCTATGTACGCCCATAGCATCAGCGAGCTCACTGAGCTCAATATTCATCGGCTCAAGAAACTCAGTCGTAAGCATTTGGCCAACAGTTATCGGGCGACGTTTAGTATTTCTCATTCTTGTGCCTCCTCTAGCCCTTGTATGCATGTGGGTCTAGGTAAGTATCTTGCGCGAGCCCAGCAGCCCAACGAAAAATAAGCCGATACTGCTTATTTACTCGGATAGAACACCACCCCGACAGATTGCCTTGAAGGTGCTCAAAACGGTTACCTGGCGGCAATCTAAGATCCGATTCCTGCGTTGCAGCATCCAATATCTGTAGTTTTCGATAAAGAACTGTCGCAATCGTACTGGGTATCTTTTTATGGCTCTGATCTTCTTCATAGAAGCCCTCAAGCCACACATCCCTGAATTCAATAGCCATAGCTACCTGCATAACGTCCTGTTTGCTTTAAATTATTCTATGCACAACATCATTGTGCGTCAAATACGTTTTCACTTTAATTTTGTTGATTGAGTCACAGGCACTATTCACTTAATGAATTTAAGCCCAAGCCTCTTGATAAACCTGCTCAATCTGCGCAAAAACGCTTTCTTTCTGCAGCAACTCAAGCGTAGTGAGCTTCATAGTGCTCCTGAAAGAAACCATTGGTACATCATCAATGGGTACCGAAAGCATCAGAGCTTTACCAAGGGTAAATAAAATATACATTTCGTCAGATACTGTGTTGCTCTTACCTGCTTGCTCAGCACTAATTTTATACCTTGGCAGACGCTGAATTTTCTTTATAGGCCAGACTTTATATATCCTGTGCATACCTGCTTTATCAACGACTGGCAGCGCTAAAAATCGAATCTCAGGCAACACATGCTCTTTAAACTTAAGAGTAAAGGTGGCTTCCGGCATATGGTAATACTGAGCGGAGCCGTTGCTAAACCCCTTCAAATACTCATCACACCTATCTTCTGTAGGCCCTAACGCGGCAGTCATAGTTAAGTAAGGATAAAGCACCTGCTGCATACCCTCATAAGGGATGCGCGCAGCCTCTTGCACATACAAATACTCTTCATAGGCGTTTATGCCGTAAGCAGCTTTTTGCTGAGAGTCATCGCCAATCTGTTCTTTTAAAAACGCTGACAGCCAGTGATGCCCAGTATTGCCATCACTGCTGGGTAATAAAGCAAATGCGCCAATACCAATTTCTTGAATCGCTTCAGCATAAGGGTTTTCGGTAGTTTGCTGATCAAAGTAGCCTGGGTATAACGCAAAAGCGCCAAAGACTGGGCGGCTTTTTTGTAACGCTAAAGACCTTGCATCGTCAGTAATACGAATTAAAGCATCGCGATAGCGGTGCATTTGGTTAATCGCATCTTCAGGCACAAAATCTGTTGTATCGATATCATCATTTGAATAGCGGTCGTTCTCAGTCCTGATACGATACTTGGCATCAAACAGCCAAATAAAACGTTTGGCACTTGGTAATGGCGAGGTGATTTCTAAAACAATATCTGGCTTTTGCATGACCAAATAAGATCGAATCTCCTTAGTATCCTTACCAAATCTAGGCTCATGCGCCAGTCTTGCATATGTACCATCAGAACGCTCAAACTCAAAGGCACCGGCAAAACCATCTTTTAGCTTGTACTCAAAAAACTCATTGAGCTGCAAGCTATTCTTCTGTGTTGTTTTAAGCTTAAAACCTAACTCATCCTCTAAGATCTGGCGCAGTTGTAAAAAACACCACACTTCATAAATCTCAGCCACTGACTTCATCGAGACGCTGGATTGTTGTGAAAATATATCTAGGTAGAACTTCAACTCCTGCCACACTCGGTACACGCTGCTGTAACCCGTCTTTTGCTGCAAGACTAAGGATTCACTAGTCAGGCCAGCATAAGCACCCACGTCCTTTAAAAAGCTTTGATTCAATAGCTTTTGCAGCGGTTGCTGCCAGCCACTGAGTTCCGTTAAGAAAGCATCTGATAGACGCTGATTATCAAGCGCTTCATTAGCTTTCCTTAACTTGCCTTCAAATTCGGCCAGCTTCTTTTTGCTGTGAGTGACCACCATCTTAATAAAACGGTTTTCTGGGGTGTCAACGCTGAGGCGCTTTTTCTCAACTCGATAGCGCTTGTCATACAAACCATTGGCGCGATCTTCTTTAATCTTAGTCGCTAAACTATTCGATAGCCGACCCTTCAAACGCTCAGCTTTTGTATATGAAATAATGGGCTGTAAACGAC
>DATERP010000015.1:0-5739 GCA_035271385.1 Thiopseudomonas sp.
CTCGAAGATCAAAAGCTGATTTCAATGATTATCCCTGAAGAGGGCAGTGAGATTCTGACTGCTTCTGAACGTGGCTTTGGTAAGCGTACTGCCATTACTGATTTCCCGAGCTACCGTCGTGGTGGTCAGGGCGTGATTGCCATGGTGTGCAGTGAGCGTAACGGTAAATTAGTCGGCGCTATCCAAGTCTTGGATGGTGAAGAAATCATGTTGATTTCAGACCAAGGCACTTTAGTACGAACGCGTGTTGATGAAGTCTCATCCTTGTCGAGAAATACTCAGGGTGTCACTTTGATTCGCTTAGCCAATGATGAAACCTTAGTTGGGCTCGAGCGTGTACAAGAACCCACTCTAAGCGATGATGACGAAGCGCTTATGGATGGTGAAGAGAGTGCAGAGGAGGCGTCCGTTACTGAGGCGCCAGTTGTTAATCAAGATGACGTTGGTGAGGGTGAGCAGCCTCTTACTGATGAGTCAAACAACCCACAAGAGTGAGAGTGCAGTGAGCCGATCCTATAATTTTTGCGCAGGTCCTGCTGCGCTGCCTGAGGCGGTTTTAAAGCAGGCACAAAGCGAGTTGTTAAACTGGCATGGCAAAGGCTTATCCGTCATGGAAATGAGCCACCGCAGTGATGATTACACTGCAATTGCCCATGAGGCCGAGCAAGATTTACGTGACCTGTTAAGCATTCCAAACAACTATAAAGTGTTGTTTATGCAAGGTGGTGCAAGCCAACAGTTCGCGCAAATTCCGCTGAACTTTTTAGCCGATGGCGGTTGTGCTGACTATATCGATACCGGTATTTGGTCACGCAAAAGCATTGATGAAGCACGCCGTTTTGGCAATATCAATGTGGCAGCCAGCGCTAAAGCCTACGACTACTTTACAATTCCAGGTCAAAACGAATGGAATTTGAGTAAAGATGCAGCTTATGTGCATTACGCCAGTAACGAAACCATCGGCGGTTTGCAGTTTGACTGGACACCCGAAACAGGCGATACGCCATTGGTTGTCGATATGTCATCTGACATCCTGTCAAGACCATTGAATGTCAGTGACTACGGTATGATTTATGCCGGCGCGCAGAAAAACATTGGTCCAAGTGGTTTAGTGGTGGCTATTGTGCGTGAAGACTTGATCGGTCACGCCCGTTCCAGCTGCCCAACTATGCTCAACTATAAAGTTGCGGCTGATAATGGCTCGATGTACAACACGCCAGCAACCTTCTCTTGGTATCTGTCAGGCTTAGTCTTTAAGTGGCTTAAAGAACTGGGCGGCCTAGAAGCAATGGCTAAACTCAATCACGCTAAACAAGCATTGTTGTACAAGGCTATTGATGACAGTGACTTTTATAGCAACCCAATTTCTAAAAATGCTCGTTCTTGGATGAACGTACCGTTCCGTTTGGCTGATGCCAAGCTGGACAAGGCCTTTTTAGAGGGTGCAGATGAGCAAGGTTTACTCAACTTACAAGGTCACCGTTCAGTCGGTGGCATGCGCGCTTCTATTTATAATGCGGTGACTATTGAAGCGGTTGAAGCTTTAGTCGCTTATATGCAAACCTTCGAGAAGGAGCGCGCATAATGAGCGAGCAAGCACTGCAGGCATTACGCGTACGCATTGACAGCTTAGATGAACAGATTCTTGAGTTGATCACTCAGCGCGCTCTGTGCGCACAAGAAGTTGGCCATATTAAAATGGCGACTTTGCCTGAGGGCGAAACAGCTGTTTTTTATCGCCCAGAGCGTGAAGCACAAGTGCTGAAACGCATTATGGAACTCAATAAAGGCCCGCTCGATAACGAAGAGATGGCGCGTTTGTTCCGTGAAATTATGTCCACCTGTCTCGCGCTTGAGCAACCACTGAAAGTCGCTTACTTAGGCCCTGAAGGCACGTTTTCACAAGCAGCAGCACTCAAACATTTTGGCAAAGCTGTGATCAGTAAGCCGATGGCCGCGATTGATGAGATTTTCCGTGAAGTGGCCGCCGGTGCCGTCAACTTCGGTGTCGTTCCGGTTGAGAACTCAACAGAAGGTGTGATTAATCACACGCTGGATAGTTTTCTTGAGCATGACTTAGTGATTTGCGGTGAAGTTGAACTGCGCATCCACCACCACTTACTGGTGGCAGATAACACTAAAACTGAAAAAATCTCACGCATTTACTCGCACGCACAGTCATTAGCACAGTGTCGTAAATGGCTGGATGCGCATTATCCAAACGTTGAGCGTGTTGCGGTATCCAGCAACGCTGAAGCGGCGAAACGTGTTAAAAGCGAGTGGAACAGTGCGGCTATTGCTGGTGATATGGCCGGTCAACTCTACGGTCTAACGATTTTGGCTGACAAAATCGAAGACCGTCCAGATAATTCGACGCGCTTTTTGATTATTGGTAATCAAACAGTACCGCCCACCGGTGATGATAAAACTTCGATTATTGTCTCAATGAGCAATAAGCCTGGTGCACTGCATGAATTGCTGGTGCCATTTCACACCAGTGGTATTGATCTAACCCGTATCGAGACACGTCCATCACGCAGTGGTAAATGGACTTATGTGTTCTTTATCGATTTTGTTGGTCACAAAGATGATCAGTTGGTCAAGAGTGCACTTGAGAGCATTGCTCAAGAAGCTGTTGGTTTAAAGGTTTTAGGTTCCTACCCCAACGCTGTTCTCTAGCCGTGATATAGCTGCCGCTTAAACAGCGGCAGTCAATTGTTTGAGGAACGTAAATGAGCTGTGAATTTTTAGCTGCGGCATTACCCAGCGTCCAGAAGTTATCCCCCTATGTGCCTGGTAAACCTGTTGAAGAGTTAGCGCGGGAGTTGGGTCTTAATCCTACTGATATTGTTAAACTCGCCAGTAACGAAAATCCGCTTGGTCCCAGCGCCAAGGTATGTGCTGCGATTAGCCAAGCATTGCCCGAGTTGACGCGTTATCCAGATGGCAGTGGCTTTACACTTAAAGCCAAGTTAGCCGAGCGCTATGCGGTTGAGCCAGAGCAAATCACCTTAGGTAATGGCTCCAACGATATTCTTGAGTTGGTGGCACGTGCTTGGTTAGCGCCAGGGCGTAACGCGATATTTAGTGCGCATGCCTTTGCCGTATATCCCATTGCTACGCTGGCTTCCGGCGCAGAGTGCCGTGAAATACCCGCCAAAGATTACGGTCATGATCTGGATGCAATGGCAGCTGCAATTGATAATAATACTCGTGTGATCTTTATTGCTAATCCAAACAACCCCACCGGCACTTGGTTTAACCAAGCCGAGCTGAATGTCTTTTTAAGTAAAGTGCCGAAGAATGTCTTGGTGGTGTTGGACGAAGCTTATATTGAATATGCTGCGGACACTGATCTACCCGATGGTATGGATTATCTCAGCCGCTATAGCAATCTGTTGGTGTCACGCACCTTTTCTAAAGCTTATGGCTTAGCGGCTTTGCGCGTGGGTTATGCCATTTCATCAAAAGAAATTGCCGACGTATTAAATCGTGTTCGTCAGCCATTTAACGTCAACAGTCTCGCTTTGGTCGCTGCATGTGCGGCGTTAGACGATACTGACTATTTAGAGCGCAGTCGCACGCTGAATACACAAGGTATGCAGCAGTTGGAAGAGGGCTTTAAACAGCTAGGGCTATCTTGGCTGCCTTCGCGCGGTAACTTTATTGCGGTGAATTTTAATCGTGATGCTGCGCCAATTAACCAAGCCTTGCTTGAGCAGGGTGTAATTGTGCGCCCCGTAGCAGGTTATGCGATGCCCACATTTTTACGTGTATCGATTGGTACTCAAGCGGAAAACCAACGTTTTCTAGATGTATTAACTCAGGTTTTACAGCAGGCTTAATATGCAAACAACGCTCACTTCAGTAGCGCTGGTAAATCGCTTGGTCGTGGTTGGCTTAGGGCTTATCGGTGCATCATTTGCTAAAGGTGTACGCCAGGCAGGCTTAGCAAATGAAGTGGTTGGCGTCGATTTAAATAAGCAAGCGTGCCAGCGCGCTGTTGAATTGGGTATTGTCGATAGCTGTACCACTCAGCTGGCTGAAGCTTGCCGTAGTGCTGATGTCGTGATGTTGGCAGTACCTGTTTTAGCCTTAAAAGGCTTGCTCGCTCAACTGGCGGCACTTAAGCTGGATCAAACAATTATTACCGATGCTGGCAGCGTTAAAGGCCATTTACTGGCTGCTGCCCAAGACGCATTTGGTTATTTACCGCCACTGTTAGTGCTAGGTCACCCTATTGCAGGCTCTGAACGCAGTGGGGTTGAAGCAGCCAATCCTGATTTATTTAAATACCATAAAGTTATACTGACGCCCCATGATCAAACTGATCCTGACGCTTTATTATGCGTGAAGAAGCTCTGGCAAGGTTTAGGGGCTGATGTCGAAAATATGAGTGTTAAACAGCATGATCGCGTGCTTGCCGCTACCAGCCATTTACCGCACTTATTAGCTTTTGGCTTGGTGGATTCACTGGCAAAGCGTAGTGAGAATTTAGAGATTTTCCGCTATGCCGCTGGCGGCTTTCGTGATTTTACTCGCATTGCTGGCAGTGACCCGCTGATGTGGCACGATATATTTCTGGCTAACCGCGATGCTGTTCTAGAGCAGCTGGACCGGTACCGTGAGGATCTTGATGCCTTACGCAATGCGATTGCAGAAGAAGATGGGCGTCACTTGCTTGGTGTATTTACTCGTGCACGTGTAGCCCGCGAACATTTCAGTACAATTTTAGCCCAAAGGGCCTATGTGAAAACCATGCTTGATAATGATCTGATTTTTTTAGCCAGCCCCGGTGGGCAGGTCAATGGTACTATTCGTGTGCCCGGTGATAAGTCTATTTCACACCGCGCCATTATGCTAGGTTCACTCGCTAACGGCATTACCGAAGTCGAAGGTTTTCTTGAAGGCGAAGATGCTCTAGCCACTATCCAAGCCTTCCGTGATATGGGTGTAGTGATTGAAGGACCTGAAAACGGTCGCGTTGTTGTCCACGGTGTTGGCTTGCATGGTTTGCAGCCGCCACCGGGTCCCATTTATGTCGGTAACTCGGGCACCACCATGCGTTTGTTGTCGGGTATTTTAGCCGGTCAGCCGTTTGATAGTACTTTGACAGGCGATGCATCCTTATCAAAGCGCCCGATGAATCGTATTGCGAAACCTTTGCGTGAAATGGGTGCAGTAATTGAAACCGCAGCTGAAGGGCGCCCACCACTGACCTTGCGTGGCGGGCAGCGCTTAACCGGTATGCACTATGATATGCCTATGGCCAGTGCGCAGGTTAAATCTTGCCTGCTGTTAGCAGGCATGTATGCCAGTGGTGAAACCTCAGTAACTGAGCCGGCACCGACCCGTGACCATACTGAGCGTATGTTACGTGGCTTTGGTTATCCGGTTGAAGTACGTGGTGCTACAGCGAAAGTTGCAGCCAACCACCAATTAACCAGCACGCATATTGAAGTTCCAGCGGATATCTCTTCTGCTGCATTCTTTATGGTTGCAGCCAGTATTGCACCTGACTCTGAACTGGTTCTGCAGCATGTGGGCATCAACCCAACACGCACCGGTATTATTGATATCTTAAAGTTGATGGGCGCTGATTTAAGCCTAGAAAACGTGCATGAAGTCGGCGGCGAACTGGTGGCAGACATTCGTGTACGCAGTGCGCGCTTAAAAGGTATCGAGATACCACTCGAGTTAGTGCCGTTAGCTATTGATGAGTTCCCTGTGCTGTTTATT
>DATERP010000016.1:0-15353 GCA_035271385.1 Thiopseudomonas sp.
AATGCAGTTTGCAGAGCCATTTATTCAGCGGTTTTGGGATTAATAATTATGAGTCAGCAGCCGGCAAAACATCAGATGTCAGTGCAAGCAAAAATTAACGTGGCTCTGTTGTGCGTGTTGTTTGTGGTGATGTCAGCGTCCCTGATGTTCTCTGCTAATAATGAGAAAAAGCTAGTCCTTGGGGTGGTTGAGCAGCAAACCAAAGATGCTGCTGACAGCTACTTTGATAGCATTAATACCATGATGCTGACTGGGACTATGGCGCAGCGTAATGTGTTGCGCGATAAGATTTTGGCGCGCCCCGGTGTGACAGATGCACGCATTATTCGCACCGAAGCCATAACCTCAGTCTATGGTGCAGGGTACGATCATCAAGCGCCTGCTGACGAACTTGATCGCCGTGCTTTAGCCGGTGAGGCAGTGGTTGATATCTCCAAAAACCAAGATGGCCGTTTATTAACGGTGATTAATCCCATTCGGGCAGAAAAAGACTACCGCGGTACCAATTGCTTGATGTGTCACCAAGTGCCTGATAATAGCGTGGTGGGTGCGGTGCGCATCAGTTATTCACTGGCGGCTTTAGACAGCCAAGTCGAGCGCAATTTATGGACATCAGCAGGTATTCAGTTGCTGATGTTGTTAATAGGTTTAGCCGTCATTATTTTGATTGTGCGTCGCACAGTGATTCAGCGTATTAACGCCATGCGCCACACCATGGAAGCCATCGCGCGTGATGATGACTTAAGTTATAACGTGGAGATTGGCGCACGCGATGAAATTGGAGCTTTGGCTTGGGCCTTTAATCGCATGATTACCAAGTTTAAACACAGCTTGCATGCGGTCTCGGATGTGACCCAGCAGCTCAATGGTGTCTCTGATCGAGTGGCAGATGTCGCGGATTCAACCCTTAAAGCTGTGGTTGAGCAACGCACTGAGACTGATATGGTGGCCTCAGCGATGAATCAAATGAGTGCAACAGTGCAAGAGGTTGCTCGCCATGCCACGCAAACGGCACAAGCCTCGCAAGGTGCGGACGATGAGTCTAGAGCTGGGGTGTTGGTGGCAGCAGAAGCTATTACCGGTATTAAGAATTTAATCGCTGAAATCGAAAGTGCGGCAGCTGTGGTGCAGCATGTAGAAAGTGATACCGCGAGTATCAGTGCAGTTTTAGATGTGATTAAGGGCATTGCCGAGCAAACCAACTTGTTGGCACTTAACGCAGCGATTGAAGCGGCACGTGCGGGTGAGCAAGGTCGTGGTTTTGCGGTCGTGGCTGATGAGGTGCGTACCTTAGCCTCGCGTACACAAAAGTCCACTGAAGAAATCCAGCAGATGATTGAGCGTTTGCAACTTGGGGTGAAAAACGCTGTGAATGCCATGGCGGGTGCGCAAGAGCGTGCGACAACGGGTTCAATCTGTGTCGAGAAAGCCTCGCAAAGCCTGCATGTGATTGCTGCGGAAGTGGCAACCATTAATAATATGAATCTGCAAATTGCTACAGCTGCTGAAGAGCAAAGTGCGGTTGCAGAAGATATTAACCGTAATATCGCCCGTATCAGTAATATTGCAGATAACACTTCATCGGGCGCAACGCAGACGGCACACAGCAGTGAAGATTTATTGCGCTTAACTGCTGAATTGCGCCGCTTAGTCAGTCAATTTAAGTTGTAAAAGCTACTCTGATGCTTGGTAAGACAAAAAAGCACGCTACGGCGTGCTTTTTTGTAGGTTGCGAATCTGTTCTTGTAATGCGCTGATGGTGCGATTGGTTTGCGCACGATAGGCATCAAAGTCAGCCAGTGAAGGGGCTGGTGCTGCAGCAGGAGCGATTTTAGCAGCAGGGCGATTGTCGAGTTCGCTGCGTAAGATCAACATGTCTTGTTGCAAGCGTGTGATGTCGCCCGTATTGGATGTACTTTTTTGTAGTGCTGTGGTTTGGCTGCTGAGGGTGTTGAGCTTGGTGTTGAGCTGCTCGAGTTGCGCGAGCTGCGGTTGCTGTTCTTGTAGTTTGGATGCCAGTTGCTGCAGTTGCGTGCGTTGACTGTCAATCTGCTGGCTTACATCAGCCTGTAGCTTGGTTAGCGTTTTGCTGTGTTGTGCCAATCTAGGTTCAAGTGCAGCTAGCGTTTTTTCCTGCTGGGAGAGGCTGTTTTGCTGCGCATCTAAACTGGCTTTAAAGCGCTCGCTCAATTGTGCGAGGTGGGCAAGTTCACTGCTGAGCGTGTTGATGCGTGAGGCCTGCTCAGTGCTCTGCGTGTGTTGTTGTTTTTGCGTTTCCACAGCTGCACGTTCTAGGGCTTCCAGGCGTTTTTTTAATGTAGTGTTATCGTTGAGTACACTGCTTTGCGCAGCATCTACTTTGCCGGTGATATCTTGGATACGTCCGGCAGCTGCTTCGCTGGTTTTCGAGAAGCTGTTTTGCGTGGCCACCAGTTGCTGCTCTAATAACTGCATGCGCTGGATGCTCCACCAGCCAAAGGCTGCGCTTGAACAGAGAATGGCGAGAGTCAATGCAGATAAAACGCCAACGCCTTTGGTGCGCTGCGGCGCTGCTGGGCGAGTCGGGTGCAAGGAGGTAGCCGTATCTGTTACTGATGTATTGAGTTGGGGTTCAATACGTCCATTGGGCAGGCTGGATACATCGTCCAGATTATCGTCACTGTCATTACGCATAAGCAAAAATCACTCGGTCAGGCGGTTAAACATAAGTTGAGTATAGCGCAACCGCAGTTGCAGCCTTGATGTAGCACAATAGATAACCTAGTGTTGCGCAAGTTCAGTTTGTAGAGCGACAACGCCGAATAAACAGTGGTGTATATGAGTGTTGGAGCTTAAGATGCAGCACTTTATTTTATGACAATTTGGGAGCGTACGATGAGCTTTTTTCTGGTAGGTGTGGTCGTCGTAGCGATTTTGCTAGCGGCTTGGGCGGTCAGCTTATACAACGCCTTGGTGCGCTTAAAACATAGTGTGACTAAGGCGTGGGCCAATATTGATGTCTTGCTCAAGCAGCGTCATGAAGAACTGCCTAAATTAGTGGAAACCTGCAAACAGTATATGCAGCATGAGCGCCAAACTTTAGAAGCGGTGATTGCTGCGCGTAATGCTGTATCCAATGCCCGTGAGCAGCATGATGTTGGTGCGTTGGGTGCAGCTGAAACAGGCTTGCGTTTAGGTTTGGGCAAACTGTTTGCTTTGGCAGAAAACTACCCCGAGTTGAAAGCTAATGAAAATTTTCAGTTTTTACAGCAGCGTATCAGTGCCTTAGAAGGTGCCATTGCTGATCGTCGAGAGTTGTATAACGAGGCGGTGAACTTAAATAATGTGCGTATTGAGCAATTTCCTGATGTGTTGATTGCGCGTTATTTTAACTTTGTGGCGGCTGAATTGTTGCGCTTTAGCGATGCCGAGTTAGCTGATGTTGATATTAAAAGCTTGTTTGGTTAATTGTTGATGGATGGCTTTGGGCTGATTGTGACCTTGGCTGTCACTGCGCTAGCAACTTTGGGTGGCGGCTGGTGGTGTTTGCACAATCTGAAGAAAGCCCGCTATTTACTGGATACGCCCACCTCTAAAATACGCTCAGCAGCGCAAGGTTATGTTGAGTTGTACGGTGTGATCGCGCCGCGCGCAGAGTCATTGGAGGGCCCACTCAGTGCTCAGCCTTGTGTGTGGTGGTCTTTTGCTATTGATGAGCAAGTGCAGAATGAGCGTAATGCCACACGTTGGAAGAACATTGAAAAAGGTCGCAGTACAGCTTTGTTATGTTTAAGCGATGGCACCGGAGAGTGTTGGATTGATCCCCAAGGTGCGCACGTCTTACCTATGACAAAACAGGTGTGGTATGGCCAAAGTAGACACCCGTTAAAACATCAAATGCACAGGCATTTTTTACGTAATTTTCTGGTCGGCAGTAAGCGTTATCGCTATACCGAACAGCGCTTGCATGTGCATGAGCCGCTGTATGTCATCGGTGATTTTGTCACCCGTGGGCAAGGGCGCGAAGTACTTGATCTCAGCGCCACTCAAGGTGCGGTGATTCGTGAGTGGAAGGATGACTTTAGCGATTTGGTGCAACGCTTTGATCGCGATGGCAATGGCGAGCTGGATTTGACGGAATGGCAAGCCGTGCGTGCAGCGGCCGAGCAGCAAGCTCTATCGATGCAGCAAGCGCAGCAGCTTGAGCCAGCACAACATTATTTACGTCAACCCTTAGACGGGCGGCCTTTTGTATTATCCAATTACAGCGAAGAAGATATTGCCAAGCGCTTGTATGGGCAAGCGCTGCTAGGTTTTATTGCCTGTCTGGGTGGTGCTTTAGCAGCAGCGCATATTATCAAAACGCAGTTTTAAATCGGTGCTGTTGGCGCTGTATGCAGTTCTTCAAGTGCGCTCATCAGTGCCTGCACTTTTTGGATTGACTCTTGGTATTCATCGTCAATAGTAGAATCATAGACAATCCCGCCGCCACCCCAGCAGCTGATAGCGCCGTGATTAGCCAGTAAAGTGCGAATGGTGATGGAGCTGTCCATTTCACCGCGCGTATCGAGATAGAAAATACTACCGCAATAAATACTGCGCACACTGGCTTCCAGCTCACTAATGATTTGCATAGCCCGACGCTTGGGTGCGCCGGTGATTGAGCCACCTGGGAAACTGCCGATCAGTACGTCCAGAGCATTGTATGGCTTGGCTAATGTGCCAGTGACGCTGCTGACCATATGGTGCACATTAGGATAGCTTTCCAGGGCAAATAACTCAGGGACGCGAATACTGCCCGGCGTGCAGTAGCGGCCTAAGTCATTGCGCAGTAAATCAACAATCATTAGATTCTCAGCGCGGTCTTTCGGGCTGGCTAATAAATCATCGGACAACGCTTGATCCTGGGCAGGAGTTGCACTGCGCGCGCGCGTGCCTTTGATCGGGCGGCTTTCAACCTGACCTTGGCGTACTTGTAAAAAGCGCTCAGGCGAAAGGCTGACGATGGCTTGTTGCTGATTGACTCGGATAAAACTGGCAAAAGGTGTGGGGCAACGTTCACGTAAACTGTTGTATGCGTGCCAAGCATCCCCTTGGTAAGTGCTGTTAAAGCGCTGAGTATAGTTAACCTGATAGCAGTCACCCGCTGCAATATAGTTATGAATACGCTCAAGATCATCGCGATAACGCTGCGCATTAATCTGTGCGGTAAAGGGGCTGTTTAAGGTAAAAGCCGCAGTGGGCTGCAATGCTGCAGTACTTGTAAACAGACTCAACAGCTCGTTTTGACGTTCAGCGCTTAGGCTGGGGTGGCACATTAACCAGCAGCGCTGCAGTTGATGGTCGCTGATCAACGCCCAGTTATACAACCCCACTGCGGCACTGGCTAAGCCTTCGGTCTGCGTGCATTGCGCTAGGTTATTGAACTCATAGGTCAGATAGCCGATTAAGCCGCCTGTAAAGGGCAGTTCACTCTCTGTAGGTGCATGACACCGCGGCAATTGTTGTAGCAGCGCTTGGCAGCGTTGGCGAAAGGCAGCAACCTGTTCATTGGGCTGCGGCGTAATAGTCTCTAAAGGTTGAGCGCTGAGGATATCAAAACGTCCGCGCTGGCTGACAGGGTAGCCCGAGTCCAGTAAGACCGCGCCGGTTTGGGCGTGAATCCGTTGGAAGTAGTGCGCAGGGTTAGTGTGATAGGTGAGCGGCAAAAGCAGGCAAGTATGCATAAACACTTAAGTCACCTTCAGCCAGCATAGCGGCTGGCTGAAGGTAAAAAGCCTCGCGGTCTTATTGAGAGGGAGTGGCGGCGAATAAAGATTGTGAGAAGCGCACGCGCTCTTCGACAGTCTCTGTGATGCCTTTGCGTTTTAGATCAGCAATATGATGCTCTACGGCATGCGCGCGTAAAGTTAAACCAGCGTTGTTGGCGATCTGAATATTCAAGCCGGGACGCGCGTTAAGCTCCAGAATCAGCGGACCTAACTCTTGGTCCAACACCATATCAACACCAATATAGCCCAAACCACACAGCTCATAGCAGCCTGCCGACAGGGTCATAAAGCCATCCCAATCTGGCAATTGCACACCGGCAACAAAGTTACTGGTATCCGGGTGCTTGCTGATTTTGTTATTCAGCCAAGTGCCTTGCAATGTCAGGCCGGTGGCCAGATCCACACCCACGCCAATCGCACCTTGGTGCAGGTTGGCTTTACCGCCTGATTGACGTGTGGGTAAACGCAGCATCGCCATAATGGGGTAGCCCATCAATACGATGACGCGAATATCCGGTACGCCTTCATAGCTGATACTTTTAAACAGTGGATCAGGCTTGACGCGGTATTCAATTAGCGCGCGGTCACGTGAGCCACCTAAAGAATATAAGCCGGTCAGAATACTAGAAATCTGATGTTCGATTTCTTCGTGACTGATGATTTTGCCGGAGACTGTCTTATAGCGATCCTCAAAACGGTCAGCGATCACTAAAATACCATCACCACCTGCACCCATCGCAGGTTTGATCACAAAGTCAGTGCGGTCGCCGATGATTTGATCAAGCTTTTCAATTTCCTTTTCACTGGAAATAATACCGTACATTTCTGGCACATTAATACCAGCTTTAATTGCTCGTTCTTTGGTGAGAATTTTGTCATCCACCACCGGATACAAGCTGCGTTTATTGTACTTGAGCACATAATCGGCATTACGGCGGTTGATGCCCATAATGCCTTTGGCGTTGAGCTCGCGCCACGTTTTAATTAAACCAAACCCAAACATGGCATCAGTCCTTTAAGAAGGCTTTGAAACGGAACAACTCTGTTAAACGGTAGCCGCGGTAGCGACCCATCGCCAACATAAAGCCCACCATAATTAACAGTACCGCCGGGAAGGTAAAGATAAAGTAGTTCAGCTCCGAGATGCTCATTAAGTAATGCGCCAGTGATGCGGCAAACAAAGTACCAATGGCCACTTTAAAGGCATGACTGCCGCCGCGCTCTTCCCAAGTAATTGATAGGCGCTCAATGGTCATAGTCAAAATCACCATTGGGAACAAGGACACGGACAAGCCGCGCTCTAAGCCTAATTTGTGGCTAAACAAGCTGATCACAGCAATCAGGACCACAACAAAGGTCAAAACCACCGACAGCCTTGGCAGCATCTGTAATTTGAGGTGCTCTAGATAGGAGCGCAGCGCTAAACCGAGCGACGTAATAATGGTAAACAGCACAATACCGAAGCCCAGTTGTGTTTCGCGGAAGGCTAGGGCAATCAGTACAGGGGTAAAAGTACCCAAGGTTTGTAAGCCGCCCAGGTTACGCAAGATCAAAATAATCATCACGCCCAGCGGGATCATAATCATCACTTGGTAGGTTTGCTGAGTTTGTAGCGGTAAGCCGTACAGTGAGTAGTCTAAGAAGCTTGAATCAGCATTCTCATTGCTCAATTGAGCTAAGCGAATAGCGTTGATTTCACTGTTGTTGAGAGTGAAAGTTACTGCCGCTTTGCTACCACCTTCCAGCTCAATCAGAGGCTCATCACCGAGCCACCAGATCATGCGGTCAACAGGCAAACCTTGCTCGCCTGACTGCGGATTAAAGTACAGCCATTTTTCGCCGTTAAAGCTGCGCAGCCACAGTTCAGGTTCTTGTGCGATATCTGCTTGGAGGCGAATAGTGTGTAGGCGCTGCATGGGTACGTGTGCAATCGATAGCAAAGTATCAATCACATCAGCCTTGCGCTCACTGGAGCTGTCGCCACCGAGCAGTAAGCGTACGTTATCGTCAGCGGTGTTATTGACGCGCTTAATGGCTTCACTGATAAAGGTTTCTACGTCAGCTGAGTGCTGGCGTATTGGTGCGAGCAATGCTTCAGCAGCAATTTTTTCAGCGCCGGCAACGGGCAAGGTCTCACGATAAATCGGGCCTTTAGCCTTGATCTGCTCGCCGCTGTAGCGTTTGGTCATAACTAAGCGGTAATACAAGGTTTGCTTACCACTGGCGCGGCGTGCCGACCAAGTCACACGACGGTTATCATCACGGCGGTTAACGCTGACACCGTAATTGTTGGAAATAAAGCTTTCATTGAGGCTGACATAGTCTTGATTCAGCGGCGGCACAAACATCTGCAGCTTGACTGGCTCGCGAGAATTGGCATTAAACTCAACCTTGGCATCAATGTTCCATAGGTTATCTGTTTCATCCGCTGAGACAGGAATACCTAGAACGTAAATCTGATAGGCCGTGACTGATGCGCCAATAATGACACAAAGAGCGATTAGTATTTTTAAGTGCAGTGTCAAAGAACGCATGTTAATTACTCAGCAAAGGCAGTGTTGATATTTTGGGTATCGCATTGTGGTTGACCGACAGAGTATTTCAAACTTGGGTCAATCAATGCACTAAACTTCTTTAAAGCATTTGAACCTAACAGAAAAGGGTATTGGAACGTACTGCGATCGGTCAAGTTAACTTCAATTGTTCTGAGTGTATTACCCATACAAACTGACATATGTACCACCGGTCTTGGCGTATAGCTTTTATCCTCTTCAGGGTCATAGTCGCCTGAGCGGCGTTTGATTTTACTGATGCGTGCCAAGGGCAATTCAAAAGCACGTTCGTGGGCTTCATCTACCGCTAAGTAAAAACGCACCCACGACTTTCCATCACGTTTAAAACGCTCTATATCACGCGCGCTGAGTGAAGCAGTTTTCGCTCCAGTGTCGAGTTTAGCTGACATATTCATATCAATATCAGCAATATAAACATACTCATTTAAACCGAAGATGTTTTTTGAGTGAGTTTTTTCGTCAGCGATGCTCATGGCAGGCAATACAATTAGGCAGGTTAATAGTGCAAAAATATTAAATCTCATAGTGCTCGCAAATATCAAAATATGAGTGTGTCCTATGCTGTAAGACTCAGGCTAGGGCGCTTGCAGCCGACCCTATTATAAAGATGGACTATGGTGGGCGATCTATTCTAATCGCCAATCTGAAAAATAACCATGCAATCCTGTGTCTGTAGTGCTTTTGTATGTGGCCTGGTCGCTGTGCAGCATAGAGTGAGTACGCGACTCAGTTGACCATTCATAGCTCTATATGTTCAGTTATTCGACCTTGGTCGCAGGATTGTCGACAATGTTGCGTAGTTTGTTGACAAGTACTGCGCTGGAATGTAGCTTTCAGGCATTGGTTAACTAAAGGTGTCGACACTGTGGCGGATCTTCACGATGAGATTGTGCGTATCAGCAGTGATTCTGCAACGTTATCAGAGCAGGTTTTTCGTAGCATACAAGCTGCGATCATCTGCGGTGATATTGCGCCAGGCAGTAAGATTTCAGAGCCTGAATTAGCGCGCACTTACGGTATCAGTCGTGGCCCGTTACGGGAAGCTATTCATCGCTTAGAAGGTCAGCGTCTTTTAGTTCGGGTACCGCATGTGGGCGCGCGCGTTGTTGCGCTGTCGCATGCGGAGTTAATTGAATTGTATGAAATACGTGAATCACTGGAAAGCATGGCATGTCGCTTAGCGGCGCAGCGCATGACCCTTGCTGAAGTGGATCAGTTGCGCAGTGTGCTCGATACCCATGAGCGTGATGCAGCGTTTCAAGCGGGAGTGGGCTATTACCAGCAAGAAGGTGATTACGACTTCCATTACAAAATTATTCAAGGCAGTGGCAATCATATGTTGATGCAGCTGCTGACAGAGGAACTGTATCAGTTGGTGCGCATGTACCGAATTCAATATTCGACCACGCCCAACCGTCCCCAGCAGGCCTTTAAAGAACACCACGGCATATTAGATGCCATTGCCGCAGGCGATGGTGAATTAGCCGAGTTACTGATGCGTCGCCATATCGCTGCATCGCGACGCAATATTGAGCGTCATTATCTAGGTGCCAATGACACCGTCCAATCTCTACGAGGTAAATTATGAGTCGTATAACTCCAGGCCAACGCTTTCGTGATGCGGTTATTGAAGAAAGCCCACTACAAGTTATCGGTGCAATTAACGCTAACCATGCTTTATTAGCACAGCGCGCCGGCTTTAAAGCCATTTACCTGTCTGGTGGTGGTGTGGCCGCAGGTTCACTGGGTTTACCTGACTTAGGTATTACCGGTCTTGAAGATGTGCTGATTGATGTACGTCGTATTACTGACGTCTGTGATCTACCTTTGCTGGTTGACGTAGACACAGGTTTTGGTTCATCTGCGTTTAACGTTGCACGTACGGTTAAGTCGATGATTAAAGCCGGTGCTGCGGCAATCCATATTGAAGACCAAGTGGGTGCTAAGCGTTGTGGCCACCGTCCTAATAAAGAAATCGTGACTCAGCAAGAAATGGTTGACCGTATTAAGGCTGCCGTTGATGCACGTACCGATGACAGCTTTGTGATTATGGCGCGTACTGATGCGTTAGCGGTTGAAGGTTTGAACTCAGCATTAGACCGCGCGGCAGCGTGCGTTGAAGCCGGTGCTGATATGGTCTTCCCAGAAGCTATTACTGAACTTGAGATGTACAAGCTGTTTGCTGAGCGTGTGAATGCACCGATTTTAGCGAATATTACCGAGTTTGGCGCCACACCGCTCTTTACTGTGGATGAGCTCAGAACGGCTAATGTTGGTTTAGTGCTGTACCCATTGTCAGCTTTCCGTGCGATGAACAAAGCAGCGGAAAATGTATATGAGGCAGTACGTCGTGACGGTACGCAAAAGAATGTAATCGATACCATGCAAACCCGTATGGAATTGTATGATCGCATCAACTACCACGCTTTTGAGCAGAGCCTAGACGCTTTGTTTGCTCAGAAAAAAAGCTAGTTTAAAAGTTCATCACCGTAGAGTGAGAACCAATAATAAAAGTACGAGGAATAACGTGATGACTGAAGCAAAGAAAAAAGTACTCAGCGGTGCTGGATTGCGCGGCCAAATTGCCGGACAAACAGCACTGTGTACTGTTGGTAAAGAAGGCGCAGGCCTAACCTATCGTGGTTATGATGTGCGTGACTTAGCTGCGAATTGTAAACACTTTGAAGAAGTCGCTTATTTGCTACTGTACGGTCACTTACCAAATCAAAGCGAGTTGGATGCGTATCTTAAGCGTTTGCACGATATGCGTGACTTACCAGCTACTTTAAAAGAAGTCCTCGAGCGTATTCCTGCTGATGCACACCCAATGGATGTGATGCGCGTTGGTACCGCAATGTTGGGTACTTTAGAGCCAGAGTTGAGCTTTGATCAGCAGTTGGATGTGGTTGATCGCTTGATTGCTGCATTCCCAGCGATCCTGCTGTACTGGTACCGTTACAGTCATGACGGTACGCGCATTGACTGCATGACCGATGAGCCAGACATTGCTAGCCACTTCCTTGCTTTATTGCACGGTAAATCGGCGAACCCGCTGCACTGTGAAGTAATGAACGTATCTCTGATTCTGTATGCCGAGCATGAGTTTAACGCTTCGACCTTTACTGGTCGCGTGTGTGCTTCAACATTGTCTGATTTGTACTCATGTGTTACCGGTGCCATTGGCTCACTACGTGGACCATTACATGGTGGTGCGAACGAAGCAGCGATGGCTCTGATTGATCGCTTCAGTTCACCAGAAGAGGCAGTGACTGAACTTAAAGCTATGATCGCTCGTAAAGATTTGATCATGGGCTTTGGTCATGCAATCTACCGTGAGTCTGATCCACGTAACGAAGTGATTAAAGGTTACTCGAAGAAGCTTGCTGATGAAGTGGGCGATACCGTGATCTACCCAGTGTCTGTCGCGATCGAGAGTTTTATGTGGGATGAAAAGCGTTTATTCCCGAACGCAGATTTCTTCCACGCTTCAGCCTACCGCTTTATGGGTATTCCAACTGAGCTGTTCACACCGATTTTTGTGTGCTCACGCGTAACAGGTTGGGCTGCTCATGTGTTTGAACAGCGTGCTAATAACCGTATTATTCGACCAAGTGCTGAGTATATCGGTGAGGAGCAACGCCCAGTTCCAGCAATTGAGAAGCGCTAAGAGTTTGAACGCTTAGGTTGATCCATTGACCAGTTGTGTGAAGGCACAGCTGGTTTTTGTGGTTAAGCCAATCTGTTCTCCATGTTTATTTAATGGGTTTTTAAATTTTTATGAATACCGAATTCCGTAAAAAACTACCTGGCACAGCGCTCGATTATTACGATGTGCGCGAAGCAGTTGATGCCATTGAACCAGGCGCTTATGCCAAGCTACCTTACACATCACGCGTATTTGCAGAAAACTTAGTGCGCCGCTGCGAGCCCAGTGAGCTTACGGATTCGCTTAAGCAACTGATTTATCGCAAAAGCGATCTAGATTTTCCTTGGTACCCAGCACGCGTTGTTTGTCACGATATCCTTGGCCAAACCGCCCTAGTTGACTTAGCTGGCTTGCGTGATGCAATTGCCGAGCAGGGTGGTGATCCATCTAAAGTGAACCCAGTGGTACCCACTCAGTTGATCGTTGACCACTCGCTCGCTGTTGAGTGTGGTGGCTTTGATCCTGATGCATTTGAAAAGAACCGCGAGATTGAAGACCGTCGTAACGAAGACCGTTTCCACTTTATTGAGTGGACCAAAACTGCGTTTAAAAACGTTGATGTGATTCCAGCCGGTAACGGCATTATGCACCAGATCAACTTGGAGAAAATGTCTCCAGTGATTCAGGCGCGTGACGGCGTGGCTTTCCCAGATACCTGTGTTGGTACTGACAGCCACACGCCGCACGTTGACGCCTTGGGTGTAATCGCAATTGGTGTGGGTGGTTTGGAAGCTGAAACTGTGATGTTAGGCTTGCCTTCCATGATGCGTCTGCCTGACATCGTCGGTGTTGAGTTGATTGGCGAGCGTCAGCCTGGGATCACGGCAACAGATATCGTTCTTGCGCTTACTGAGTTTTTGCGTAAAGAGCGTGTGGTGGGTGCTTACCTTGAATTCTTTGGGCCGGGTGCGGCGAGTCTGTCGATTGGTGACCGCGCCACCATCTCCAATATGACGCCTGAGTACGGTGCAACCGCTGGTATGTTCTATATTGATGAGCAAACCATCGAGTACTTGAAGCTCACGGGACGCGAACCCGAACAAGTAAAACTGGTAGAAAACTACGCAAAAACCACTGGCCTCTGGGCTGATAGCCTAGAAGCAGCAGAATACGAGCGCGTTCTGAAGTTTGATCTATCTACGGTTGGCCGCAATATGGCGGGCCCTTCCAATCCGCATGCACGCGTAGCAACCAGCGACTTAGCGGCGAAAGGTATTGCCGGCGCTTGGGAAAAAGAAGAAGGCTTAATGCCAGATGGCGCAGTGATTATTGCTGCCATCACCAGCTGCACCAATACCAGTAACCCACGCAACGTTGTTGCTGCTGCTTTGCTGGCCCGTAAGGCCAATGAATTGGGTCTAGAGCGTAAGCCTTGGGTGAAAACTTCTTTTGCTCCAGGTTCTAAAGTCGCTGAGCTTTACCTGAAAGACGCGAACTTACTGGGTGAGCTTGAGCAGTTAGGTTTTGGTATTGTGGGTTTTGCTTGCACTACCTGTAACGGTATGAGCGGTGCTTTAGACCCTAAGATCCAGCAAGAAATCATTGATCGTGACCTGTACGCCACAGCCGTACTGTCGGGTAACCGTAACTTTGATGGCCGTATCCACCCTTACGCTAAACAAGCATTCTTGGCTTCACCGCCATTAGTGGTTGCTTATGCCATCGCCGGTACCATCCGTTTTGATATCGAAAAAGATGCTTTAGGTTACGATAAAGACGGCAACCCAATCACTTTGAAAGATCTGTGGCCAACCGATGCTGAGATTGATGCGATTGTTGCTGCTAGCGTCAAACCTGAGCAGTTCAACCAAGTTTACATTCCAATGTTTGACTTAGGTTCGATCACTCAATCACCAAGTCCGCTGTATGACTGGCGTCCGATGAGTACCTATATCCGCCGTCCGCCGTATTGGGAAGGTGCTTTGGCCGGTGAGCGCACCATGAAAGGTATGCGTCCACTCGCGATTTTGGGTGACAACATTACCACCGACCACTTATCGCCATCCAACGCGATTATGATGGACAGTGCGGCCGGTGAATACCTGCACAAAATGGGCTTGCCAGAAGTCGACTTCAACTCCTATGCAACTCACCGTGGTGACCACCTCACCGCGCAGCGCGCAACCTTCGCTAACCCAAAACTCTTTAACGAAATGGTCTTGGACGAGCAGGGCAAGGTACGTCAAGGATCGCTGGCGCGCATTGAGCCAGAAGGCCAAGTGACCCGTATGTGGGAAGCGATTGAAACCTATATGGAGCGCAAACAGCCGCTGATTATTGTTGCCGGTGCTGACTACGGTCAGGGTTCATCGCGTGACTGGGCGGCAAAAGGTGTGCGTCTAGCGGGTGTTGAAGTGATTGCTGCTGAAGGCTTTGAGCGTATTCACCGTACCAACCTGATTGGTATGGGTGTATTACCGCTGCAATTTGCTGAAGGCACAACACGCAAAACTTTAGGTTTAGACGGTACTGAAACTTACGATGTGGAAGGCGAGTTGCAGCCGGGCAATACCATGACCTTGATTATCAACCGTGCCAACGGTGAGGTTGTGCGTGTGCCAATGCTGAGTCGCTTAGACACTGCAGCAGAAGTTGAAGTCTACCAAGCAGGTGGTGTTCTCCAGCGCTTTGCTCAAGAGTTCCTCGCAGCGGAAGGTGCAGATGCGTAATTGCGCATAAGTGCTTCCAGAACCCGCTAAGCGAGTGAGTCTTGTTTAGCGGGTTCTTATTTTCTGGTCAGCGCGATTGGCGCTCACCGAACAACTTATATTAAAACTAGGGAGATTCCATTATGAGTCAGGTCCCACAAATTAAAATCCCCGCAACTTATATGCGCGGCGGCACCAGTAAAGGTGTGTTTTTCCGCATCGCTGATTTACCGCAAGCTGCGCAACAGCCCGGTGCTGCACGCGATAATTTATTGCTGCGGGTGATTGGTAGTCCAGACCCTTACGGCAAACAAACCGATGGTATGGGTGGTGCTACCTCCAGTACCAGTAAAACGGTATTGCTGGCTAAAAGCAGCCGTGCTGATCACGATGTGGATTATTTATTTGGGCAGGTGTCCATTGATAAGCCCTTTGTTGATTGGAGTGGTAACTGCGGTAACTTGACCGCAGCGGTGGGCTCTTTCGCGATTTCGAATGGCTTAGTCGCAGCCGATAAAATCCCAGAAAATGGTATCTGCACGGTACGCATTTGGCAGGTTAATATTGAAAAAACCATTATTGCCCATGTGCCTATGACCAATGGCCAAGTACAAGAAACCGGTGACTTTGAGTTGGATGGGGTAACTTTCCCTGCGGCTGAAGTGCAGATCGAATT
>DATERP010000017.1:0-44317 GCA_035271385.1 Thiopseudomonas sp.
CAATAATTTAATACGATGGTAGCCGCGTATCGGCAGGCGTATGTGTGGCTCAGAAGGACGAATCAACTCGCGCCAATACAGATTCACAATCTCCAACAACGCACTTTTATCCACCACACTGAGCTGACTGCCAATCGCCATAGGCAGATGAATAAAGTCCAAATTTTGTGCGGTGGTATTGCAGTAACTGGCCACTGTTCGCGCACAAATACTGGCCACCTCATTGGGTGACAAGTGCGCTACGGCTGGAATATTCAGCCAGGCCACCACTTGGCTAGGCGCGACCTGCCACGTCTGCTGCATGCGAGTTTTATCTTTAAGGCGCCAGCTATTAGCCAATAGATTACTATCCAGCACTTGCCCTGCAGCCTGGGCAAAGGTCAAGGCTGGAAACTGCTCACCAGCGCGCTGTTGCAATGCTTGCAACTGGCCATAGGTTTGCGCCAGCAACAAGGTACGCTCGGGCTGTAATAGCTGGGCAAAACGACTGATTAAGTGTGTTTTACCCGACCCCGCATAGCCTTGTACATTAAATGACTCATCGGGAGCCGCCAAATACTCGCGCAGCATTCTATTTTGCGGGTCAGTCACGGACAACTCAGCCTTAAATTCAGCAAAATAGACCGGCTGCAAAGGCTTAATTTCTGCTTGATACTCAGCACTAAAGGTAAATAGCCATTGACCTTCGGTATCCAGATAGCGCTGTTCATCTACAGGGTATTCATCATCGAGCAAACTGACATTGAGTTGGGCCAAATAGGATAAGCCAGCGGCAAACTGCTCGGCAGAAAAACGCTCACTGACCAAATGCTGAAACGCCAAAGGAGTGAGATTATTCGCTTGCAATCCAGCACTGATCATCTGCGCTAACTGGCGCTCAATCGAGGCCTGTGCAGCCTGCTCACGAGCAAGTTTTTGTGCACTTTGAATACACAGCACTGCAGCCAGTTGCGCCACTGTCGCAGTTTGAAAAAAATCAGGCCAAGCACCCATCGATAATTTTTGAGCAACGGTGCGATACAAAGGTAAAAAAGTCATAAGTCTCTCACTGCTGCGCAAGCGTATTAAGGCGGGTATTGAGTCAGTTCAGCTTAAAATACACGCATACAAGCGCAGATTGCTAAGCGATGTTGAACGAGGTCATACGCGCATTTTAGCAGAGACAGCCTATAACGCCTGCTTATCTGCCGCACTTATCCGCCTACCGACAATAACGCCCTGCAAGCAGATAAGTTAGACGCAACAGTGACAGCAACTGCTAACTTATGACTGGCTGACTCGTTCAATAATCAAAGCGATACCTTGCCCGCCACCAATGCATAAGGTGATTAAAGCATAGCGCCCCTGCGTACGCTCCAGCTCATACAGCGCTTTGACCGTCAAAATAGCACCCGTTGCGCCCACGGGATGCCCCATACCCACGGCACCACCATTGGGATTGAGTTTCTCGCTGGGCAAGCTAAGCTCTTGCGCAACCGCCATCGCTTGAGCAGCAAACGCCTCGTTGGATTCAATCACATCGATGTCAGCAATAGTTAAGCCCGCTTGCTCCAAGGCCTTGTTCACCGCACCCACCGGCCCTATACCCATCAAGGTGGGATCAACACCGCAAAAACCGTTAGCCACTAAGCGCGCACGTACTTTAAGGCCGTGCTGGGCTGCAGTTTCAGCATCCGCTAATAATAACGAAGCTGCACCATCATTAATGCCAGACGCATTACCGGCGGTCACTACACCCTCTTTTTTAAAGGCGGGTTTAAGTTTGGCTAAGTCGTCTAAAGTCACTTGCGCACGCACATGCTCATCAGTAGCAAAGAGCACCTCTTCTCGGCCTTTTTTCACACTGACCGGCACGATCTGCTCGTCAAAGCGTCCAGACTCTATCGCCGTAGCAGCCTTTTGATGGCTAGCCAAAGCAAACTCATCGAGCTGCTGACGGGTGAAACCATATTGAGCGGCAATATTCTCAGCCGTCACGCCCATATGACCGGTAGCAAAAGGATCACTGAGAATACCCAAGGTCAAGTCCTGCACCGCACCATCACCCATGCGTAAACCAGCACGCACTTTAGGCAAAATATACGCACCTTGACTCATCGACTCCGCACCACCGGCTAAGGCCAATTTACTGTCGCCCGTTTCAATCATTTGCGCAGCAGAAATAATGGCCTGCAAGCCAGAACCACATAAGCGGTTGACATTAAACGCTGCCGAACTCTCATCTAAACCGGCATTGATAGCAATATGTCGGGCTAAGTACGCATCTTGCGCCGCAGTGGTAATAATATGGCCGTAGACGGCATGATCGATCAATTTAGCATCCACACCACTGCGCTTAATCACTTCTTGCGCCGTCGCCGTACCCATTTGTGCGGGAGTTAATGTCGACAAGCTACCACCAAATCCGCCAATGGCGGTGCGTACTGCTTCAACGATAACCACTGAGTTAAACTTCATGTCTTATCCTTATTATTGAGTGCGTTGATAGCGATCTGCGCCCATGCGCTATTTGATTTATCTTCTATTATTGCGCGTTCAATGGGTATTTCAACGGCCAAACAGACGAGTTGAGCTAGCACATACTAAAACCCCAGCACGGTATTTACCGCCAGCATAGGTGAGTTGTTCGCAGTTAAAGCAATCGAGGTTACGCGCTGCATGTGCACAAACCTGAATGCAGCGATGAGCAGCCACAATAAAAAACCTGAATTTTTCTTATATTCAGATCATAATATGTCGTTATTGCAGCTATGATGGCAAATGCAATACAGCATGATTTATCAATCTTTCCAGGAACTGCAAATATGATCAGTTACGTGACTTTAGGTGTGAGCAATTTAGCAGCCGCAAAAGCTTTTTACGGTGAATTACTGGCCGAGCAAGGTGCTAAAATTCTGATTGATATGGATCGCATCAGTTTTATTGGTAAAAGTATGGATCAGCCGATGCTAGCCGTATGCATCCCTTTTAACGAGCAACCTGCACAAGCAGGCAACGGCACAATGGTGTCTTTCGCTCCAGGCTCAAAAGCGGGTGTCGACGCACTGTACAATAAAGCAATCGCCTTAGGCGCAACCTGTGACGGTGCTCCTGGTGAGCGCATACCTGGTGTCTTTTACGGTGCCTATGTCAAAGATGTCGACGGCAACAAACTGTGCTTTAACCACTTCGAGTAAGACCATTTACTATGCAAATACACAGCGATTTCAGCCAACGCGTGGTGATTCAACCTGAGCAATATGAGTTTATTGACTCCCCATTAGCGGGCGTCAGTCGCATGATGCTGGAGCGCGCAGGTGCTGAAGTTGCTCGTGCGACCAGTATTGTGCGCTATCAACCCGGCAGTGGTTATAGCGCACATACCCATACTGGCGGCGAAGAAATCTTAGTCTTAGACGGTGTTTTTTCGGATGAGCATGGTGATTACCCTGCTGGCACCTATTTACGCAATCCACCGGGTACATCCCACCAACCTTTTTCCGTCAAGGGCTGTACGCTACTGGTTAAGCTATGGCAGTTTGCTGAGGATGACAGCACGCAACAGGTCATTCACACCCAACACGCCCAGTGGCTACCGGGGCTTGTTGATGGTTTATCAGTGCTACCTTTACACGAACATCAGGGCGTGAGTACTGCGCTAGTGCGTTGGGCACCCCACACTCAATTTAACCCCCATGTGCATGCCGGTGGTGAAGAAATACTGGTGCTCGAAGGTATGTTCTGTGATGAGTACGGCCAATACCCGGCAGGCAGTTGGTTGAGAAACCCCAGATACAGTAGCCACCGCCCCTTTACCCTTGCACAAGGCGCTTTAATTTACGTTAAAGTCGGTCATATCGATGCAGGTTTAATGGGCGATCGTTTTATCAGCCCACCCACACAGAGCACATCCCTATGAGTCAGCTTGATAGCGCTAACTTATCTCGCATTATAGAAATGGCTTGGGAGGATCGCACGCCCTTTGAAGCCATTGAGCAACTCTACAGCCTCAATGAAAGCGCAGTGATTGAACTGATGCGCCACGAGCTTAAAGCTTCATCCTTTCGCTTATGGCGCGCACGCGTCAGTGGTCGTAAAACCAAACATTTGCAATTACGCCACCCGGACATCAGCCGCGGTTATTGCTCAACACAATACAAAATGCGTTAAGCACAACACTGCAACATCATCATGAATGAGGCTGCAGTGTTCGCGTCCAATCATCGGCATCAATAAAACCTAAAATATGCTGCGTATCACTTTCCACGTTAATAAAGACTGACGCGCCATATTCATAGTCAACTTCGCCATAGGCTAAGTTTTCATTCACTTCATCCATGCAACTGCTGTGCGTGACCAGCACCAGATTACGTCCAGGCACTTTCTTCGCTAAAGCCTCTTGCACAAAGTTGTCTTTGCACTGATATAAAAAATCTTCGTAAGTGGTCGACTCAGGAAACAACAAAGCGCGCGTCTGACTGGTGCGCACTAAAGGGCTGCTATAAATATCAGCAGTGCCCAACCCTAAACCAGCGAACTGTTCACGCAACTCCAGTCCCACCATGGTGGAGCGCTCAGTAATACCTGTTGCCTCTTCTTCTAAGCATGCCGCGTCAACACGACTGCAGCGCTCCAAGTGCCGCACCAACACAATCACATCACCATCGCGCCACTCGGCTAGCAAGTCAGCGGTTAATGTCGATGGGCTTTGTGACAAATCCGCAGGTTGTGGATCCGCTACGACAAAACTGGTCACTGCCATAACAGCTGTTACTGCACACAAAGCGGCTAATAGTTGTTTCTTAGTACGAGTCATCACGGGTTTAAGTATAAATTTAAGCGACATGAGCAATTGGCTCTCAAGAAATAATGTATTTAGTCAGGCAAACTGAGCATCAGTTCCGCAAATAACAACGAATCAGCACCTGCACTCATGTGCACTAGCCTAGTCACATCCATGACTGTGTGATGACAGTTTCAAGAGACTCTGCACACCCAAGCCTACATGCATCAACACAGGCAGATTGCGAAGCAATCTTCAGCAGATACGCAAGAAGTTAGCACTTATCTTATACGCATTTAGCTAAACTCTCATATATAGCTAAACTATAGCCGCCATACTGGCTCAGAACAGACAACCCTTTACCTCTTAGGTGCATGCCTTGTACAAAGATTTAACGTTTGATGACGATGGTTACTTAATCGATGAACTTCGCGACTTAGGCTACGATCTTGAAGATAATGATTTATCTGATTTGGATTTTAGAGATCCAGATTATGGTGATTACGCCGAAGACGCCCCAGATATTATTCTCGATGTGCCTTATGTGCCCACCGATGAAAAAATAATCTACGCGATGCTCGATTTAGCACAAGTCACCAGTGAAGACGTGCTGTACGACCTCGGCTGTGGAGATGGCCGTATCGTGGTGGCCGCCGCCTTAGAGCGCAATACCCGCGGCGTCGGTATTGATATTGATCCGATGCGTATCACTGAAGCCATTGAGTACGCAGGCCATACTGGTGTTGAGTACTTAACGCGATTTTTTGAAGGTGACTTGCTCGAAGCCGATTTCAGCGATGCCACAGTGGTGACTTTATACCTGCTGGACTTAATTAACCTCGAACTGCGTCCGCGCTTGCTTGATGAGTTACGCCCCGGCACGCGCATTATTTCGCATGCCTTTGATATGGGTGACTGGAAGCCCGATCAACGCCAAAACTGCGGCAGCATCAATGTCTACAAATGGATTGTGCCAGCTAAAGTCGCAGGCCTATGGGAATGGCAAACCACACAAGGTGATACCTATCGCGTTGAGCTCAAGCAAAAATATCAACGTGTCTCAGGTCAAGCCTGGATCAATGGCCAGCCTGCACTTTTGGACAGTGCTTTACTGCAAGCCGATCTCTTGGAGTTGATCATTAAGAAAAACACCAGCAGCCGGGCCGAGCGATTTTTGATGCAGCATAAAGGTCGAGAATTACTCGCAGCCGAAGGCGATTTACAAGCCACGCCAGCAATTAAAATACTTCAGCAATAAAGTTTGCTCATTCAACATATCTGCCAAGCGCAACATCTATATACCTAATCAGAAAGCTGCTATTAACACAACGGCAATCTTGCAAAGTATTGACCAGTAAGGGTATTACGCAGAATTTTTGTCTGTTTTACCCTTATTTACTATTATTTAATCACTTATGTTATTAAGCTATATGGAAATAAAAAGAGCTTAGCAGCGTACTGAGCTTAATCACATAATTGGCATGTATAGATAACTGCCAAACATAATCATAAATGATGGCAACTATACTTGCCTGATGGAGTACGGCTTATGAAAAAGTGGCCAATAGTAATCGGCATCCTCGGAGTCGGTGGACTGGCACTTGCGTTCACACTGGGGCAAGCATTGCCGCATTTGCGCACTACAACCAGCACGATTGAAGTGAATATTAACGACCCTGAGCTGATCAAAAAAGGTGAGTACATCGCACGTACTGCGGACTGCGTTGCCTGTCACAGTGTCTTAGGCGGTGAGGAGTTTGCTGGCGGCTTACCTATGCTTACACCGCTGGGCGCAATTTACTCAACCAATATCACCCCTGATAAAGAAACAGGTATTGGTCATTACACTTTTGACGATTTCAATAACGCCACCAAGCACGGTGTACGCAAAGACAATAGCGCGCTGTACCCAGCGATGCCCTACCCGTCTTACCAGATCATGCCAGATGAAGATATGGCGGCCATGTACGCCTACTTTATGTCGGGCGTAAAAGCAGTCAAACAAGAGAACAAACCCAGTGAAATGCCACCCATACTCAACTGGCGCTGGCCGCTAGCGTATTGGCAGGCCATCTTCGCACCTGAGCGTGAGTTTGTTGCTGAAACTGACGATGCCGTCTTGACTCGTGGTCAATACTTGGTCGAAGGTCCGGGACACTGTGGCTCATGCCATACCGAACGCGGTATTGGTTTCCAAGAAGTTGCTTTATCTAACGCCGACTCTGAAGAGTACCTAGGCGGTGCGGTGATTGATGGCTGGCGGGCCAAAAGCCTGCGTGGCGAGCATGACGGTCTAGCAATCTGGAGCACAGAAGAGTTAGTCGACTTCTTCAAAACAGGTCGTACTGATATCACAGCGGCTTTTGGCGCTATGGCTGAAGTGGTTGAACACAGTACTCAGTATATGACTGAGGATGATCTGTATGCGATGTCTGCTTACTTAAAGACGCTCAGTCCAAAACCGGGTGAGCCTGTCACTGTTGCAGCCAAAGAAGATGTCACCACGCAAAAACTGCTGGATGGCGTTTATGATTCACGCGGTGCAATTTTATACGCTGAGTATTGCCAAGTCTGCCACCGTGCAGACGGTAAAGGTGTACCGCGTATTTTCCCAGCACTAGACGGCAACAGTGCCGTTTACTCACGTGATGCTGATTCAGTACTGCAAATCACCCTCAGCGGTGGTCGTATGCCTAACACCAAGCATGACCGCATGGCCTTTACCATGCCTGAGTTTATTAACCTCAGTGATGCTGACGTAGCAGAAGTAGTGAACTACATCCGTAACAGCTGGACCAACCAAGGCAGCAAGGTTGATGTCGATGACGTGGTACAAATGCGCCACTTCCTCAGCAAAAAGCCTAAAACCGGGACTGACGTTGCACCTGACTTAAGTATTCCTGCTGCAGAAAAAAGGAGTCAAATGTGAACAAATTACTCTTAAATCTGCCCATTGGCATCAGCGCATATCGTTTGCCGCTGACACTCCTTGCAGCAGTGTGTGCCTTTGCGATCAGCGGTTGTGATAACCCTAAGCCGACTGAGCGTAATGCGACAGTATTTGACTTAGTCACTACAGATGACGCGAACGAAGATATCGGCACTTATATTCTCCCGCAAGATACCTCTATCTTGAAAGAGCCCAATGCTGATCAAATTTTCTACGGCAAGCGCCTGCTCAATGAAACCAAGCGCCTGCTGCCTGATCATGTGGGCGCGCAGATGAACTGTAACAGCTGCCATATTTCCCAAGGTAAAATCCCCTTAGGTGACCCCTACATCAATAGCCATAACTTCTACCCACGCGTGATGCCACGTTCAGGTAAAGAGGTTGATTTAGCCGGCCGTGTGAATGGTTGTTTTATGCGTTCGATGAACGGCAAGCCGTTGCCTAAAGAATCCGACGAAATGCAGGCGATATTGGCCTACATGGAATGGCTGTCACAGAATGTGCCGAAAAACCAAAAAGTAGCGATCAAAAACGCAGGTAGCGTGGATGAGTCCTTAGTGGGCGATCCTGTACGTGGCGAAGTGATTTACCAAGTCCAGTGTGCAACCTGTCACGGTAACAACGGCGAAGGCATCAAAGACAGCCGCGGCGATATCGTTTTCCCACCATTGTGGGGTGATGAGTCCTTTAACATTGGTGCCGGTATGGCGCGTACTTACAAAGCAGCTGCTTTTGTAAAATACAATATGCCGATGGGTATCCAAACTAAAGGGCTGTGGGGTCACGGTAACGTGCTCAGCGACCAAGATGCGATTGATGTATCTGAGTTCTTTACCCATAAACCGCGCCCAGACTTCCCTGGCAAGGTGAATGACTGGCCAAACGGCAATAAGCCTAAAGACGCCCGCTACTAAGCTGTCGTCGCAGTGACTGACTGTCACTGACCCAAACCTCAAGTGCGCTTATAGTGCCTTGAGGTTTTTTTATGCTTAAAATCAATAACTTATGAACTATAAGGTCCGCACGAGTACTAAAGTGTTGTTCAGCGTTAGACTATTTTCGTTAAACAGTGTTTTTAATACAGGACACCTTATGATCAATCTTATTAAAAAGTCATCGCTCTATTTAGCCGCCATCAGTGTGGCTTTGATGCTAACAACAGGGCAAGCGGTTGCTGATCGCTACTACGACTCGCAACGCGACCATTATCGTGGTTCACAGGATTATCGTTACGATAAAAAACACAATAATCAGTATCGTAACCAGAACCGCCACGGTTATAACAAGCGCAATGGCTTTCGCCATGATGACCGCTACCTGATTAATAGTTATTACAGTGATAAAAAATACCGCAACAATTGCCCACCGGGCTTAGTTAAGAAAAAGAATCGCTGTCAGCCCTACGGCAAAGCTCAGCGCTGGAAAAAAGGTCAGAAGCTGGCAAAAAACACACGCTACTATGACTTACCCAGAGGCTTACGCTCACAGCTCTACGCACAACCGGATCACCGTTATGTACGTGTTAATAATGATGTGCTGATGGTGGACAACGTGACGAATATCGTGATTGATGTACTGGAAAATATACTGCGTTAACTCGATAAAACTCAAATCACCTCAGCAGCATTGTGCTTAGATTTAGGCTTAAAGTGCTTAGTGTAAGCGCTGGTCTATATAGACCAATAAGGCTCAGCGCGTACAGGCTTAAATAGATTATAAGCGAAGGTCGACTGGCTTTTTATATGCTGCTCGCTGGTGGCGCTGTCTAAGTCTGCGTCTTGATCAGCTAAAGCAAATGATTGCAAAGGCAGAACGCACAATACCCATAAGCATGATTTACACACTTCAAGACTGGGACTGATAGTCGACAGATTCAATTGTCCTAGCGCCAGCAGCAGAGTAAGATACAGACAGTACACAAGCTAGACAAAAACCCTACAACATATATGCAATAGTAGAATTAGGAGCCTCTGGATGACTCATCGCGCACAGCTCTATTACGATGCTTCATGCGGTTTTTGCAAAAAGGAAATTGAGCATTTGCGCCCTCGCCTTGAGCCTCAGGTGCAATTGATTGATATTAGCGCTACAGATTTCCAACCCCCCAGTGGCTACACCTTAGAAGCCTTACTCACGCGTATTCATTTTTTTGATGGGCACACAATGCAAATTGGCTTCGATGCGACCTTGGCTTACTGGCGTATGGCGGGATTGAAAAAAACGGCAGCGCTACTTAGCCTTCCCGGTATCAGTCATATGGGTAACCTCACCTATAACCTCTGGGCCAAATGGCGACGCCGAAATTCCAGCAGTTGCGCCATCAATTAACCCAACCCGCGCATTGAATACTATTAAGCAGCCAATCAGTACACTAGACTGACGCAAACACGCACTATTGCTCACATCTCTTGTACGGAACTTATTATGCCCATTAGCACTGTCTTGCTACTCGCTTCTATTGGTGTACTGTCATTATTTTGCCAATGGCTCGCTTGGCGCGTACGTGTACCTGCTATTTTATTCTTACTCGCCACCGGTATTGCCTGCGGCCCTGTGTTTCATTATTTAAACCCAGAAGATGTATTTGGTGACCTGCTGTTTCCTATGGTGTCCCTGGCAGTGGCCATTATTTTATTTGAAGGCAGTCTAACTCTGCGGTTTGCCGAGATCCACGGCCACAGTAAAATGGTGCGCAACCTTATTCCAGCGGGCGCCTTAGTCACTGGAGTGATAGGCACACTGGCAGCGCACTGGATTTTAGATATTTCTTGGGAGATCTCCCTACTCTTTGGCGCTATTTCTGTCGTGACGGGGCCAACAGTGATCGCACCCTTACTGCGCTCAGTACGCCCCAGCTCCAAGCTGGCTAATATCCTGCAATGGGAAGGCATAGTGATTGACCCTGTGGGCGCGTTACTCGCGGTCTTGGTCTATGAGGGCATTGTGTCTTGGGGGCTGGGTAACGTTTTCAGCCACTCCCTATATATTTTCGGCAAAACTATTGTGGTGGGCACCCTGCTCGGTGCTGCGGCCGGTTACTTAAACGGGCAAGTACTGCGCAAACACTGGATGCCGCACTATTTACATAATGCCGGCACCCTGACATTTATGCTGGGTGTCTATGCTCTATCTAATGAGATCGCGCATGAATCAGGCCTGCTGACCGTGACCATTATGGGCATCTGGATGGCGAATATGAAACAGGTGCAGGTTGATGGCATTCTTGAATTTAAGGAATCTTTAAGCGTCCTGCTGATCTCTGCTCTGTTTATTATTCTGGCCGCGCGTATCGAGTTCTCAGCGATCACCAGCCTCGGCTGGGGATTAGTGCTGGTCTTGGCAGTTTTAATGTTTGTCGCTCGACCTTTAAGTATTTTCTTATCGGCGATTGGTACCGATCTAAGTTTTCGCGAAAAGCTATTTTTAAGCTGGATTGCACCACGGGGTATCGTTGCTGCAGCAGTGTCTGCCCTGTTTGCCTTTCAGCTACAAAGTAACGGTTATGACGGTGCGCAAACATTAGTACCGCTGGTATTTATGCTGATCATTGCCACTGTGACCATTCAGAGCCTCACTGCACGACCTTTGGCCAAGTTGCTGGGCGTTGCCGAGCCTGCTGAGTTTGGCTTTCTGATTATGGGTGCCAACCAAGTCGCGCGCATGATTGCTAAAGAACTGAAGAAGCATGAAGTGCCAGTCCTGATGGCCGATACCAACTGGGAAAACGTACGCCAAGCGCGCATGGAAAATCTGCAAGTGTATTTTGGTAACCCCATCTCTGAGCATGCGGCCAATCAACTGGACCTCACCGGTATTGGTAACCTGCTGGTGATTTCACCTTACAAACAGATGAACTCCCTAGCCACTTACCACTTTCTGGACTGGTTTGGTGATCACGACAGTGTGTTTAGTCTTGCAGAAGGCGAGCAAGACCAAAAAGCACGCTATCAAACAGCAGAAAAAATACAACGCACACGTGGCTTATTTGATGGCGTGAGCTATGCCAAACTCGCGAGCCTGGCCAGTCAAGGTTATACCATCAAAACCACGCAACTCAGTGAAGAGTTTAGTTATCAAGACTTTCTCGATAAGCACGATAATGCTGCCTTGGTTTTATTCACTATTGACAACAAAGATCATATCAAGCCAGTCAAAGCGATGAGTGCTCTCAAGCCCGACAGTGTATCAAAGTTGATCAGCTTGGTACCACCGAAGGCGCCACAAGAGCACTAAACACCAATACTTGAGCACACAAGCAGCATCGACCGACCTTGTCTGTCAATCACAGGCTGCTGCTTGATGTGCTCAGAACGACAACACAAGACTGCCTATTCATTAGGCATTAATTGTTGTATTGAATTGGCGTACAGCTTGCAAAACCTGAGTGGCACCGTCGCGTATTTCAGCAATAGAGCACCCAGCTTGATTGGCTAAGTGCACACCTTGCTCGACCTTTTCTCGACTGGCCTGCATGTTTTTTACTGCTGATTGCGCCAGTTCATGATTCTTCTGCACTACATCTGTGATTTCCACAGTCGCTTGTGCAGTACGGCCAGCCAAGTTACGCACCTCTCCTGCCACAACCGCAAAGCCTCGGCCTTGCTCACCTGCTCGAGCCGCTTCAATAGCAGCATTTAAGGCCAATAAATTGGTTTGATCAGCAATGCTTTTAATCGTCTGCACAATTTTACTGATCTGCTCTGACTGCTCGCTCACGGCTAAAATACTGGTGGCGGCATCATTCAAATCACCTGCAATACCTTGTACAACCTGTACAGTGCTTTCTACAATTTGCGCACCGTTTTGTGCATCAGTATTGGTTTTTTCAGAAATCTCATAGGCCAGCGAAGCGGCTTCAGACTCAGCATGCTGCTGATTGACTTGTGCAGTGATATCACTTGCGAACTTGATGACTTTGACCAGTCGGCCTTGGGTGTCAAATACAGGATTGTATGTTGCGTGCAACCACACAATCCGTCCTGATTTATGCAAGCGTTTATAGCGTCCGGAAAAAAATTCACCGCTATTGAGTTTCTTCCAGAACTGCGCATAATCACTGGACTGCGTGTATTCAGCAAAACATAACACGCGATGATTTTTCCCTTTTATATCAGCCAATTGATAACCCATAGTGCTTAAGAAATTAGCATTGGCGGTGAGAATATGTCCATCCAGAGAAAACTCAATCACTGCCATAGAGCGATTAATGGCCTCGATAATGCTGTGCTCTTCCAACTCTTTAGAGACTTCTTTTGTCACATCAGTCGCTAACTTAAGGATACTGACAACACGCCCAGTCTCATCTTTAATAGGGTTGTAGCTCGCCTCAAGCCAAATGTCTTTATTGTTCTTATCAAGACGTAAAAAACGATCTTGAATAAATTCACCCGCAGCTAAGCGTGCCCAAAACTTTTTATATTCGCTACTGGCCACACTATAAGCAGAACAAAAAATTCTGTGATTTTCATTGACAATATCCTGCAAAGCGTAGCCTGTTACCGCAAGAAAATTAGCATTGGCAAATAAAATTGTACCGTCAGGTTTAAACTCAATGAGAGCCGTAGACCTATCAATAGCTCTGTATTTCTTTTCATATTCACGTATTTTCTGTTCACAACAAGCTAATGCTTTCTTAATCGTTTGATTAAACATGATGCCTCGCGATGCTTGTTTAGAGCACAAATAATTATGCATCATAAAACCAATACACAATAAATAATAGTAACTCTGATCAAAAGATACCCGAGGAGTTACTGGGGCATTTCCATTTTCAGCTCAACACGACGGTTTTGTGCCCGTCCTTGCTCTGTAGTATTTTCTGCCAAGGGCTGCGTATCAGCAAAACCCACAGCCCGCAGGCGATGACTATGAATGCCATTGGCTTCTAAGTAACGCACCACACTACCCGCCCTTGAGCCAGACAACTCCCAGTTGGATGGGTAGCGTCCACGAATGGGTATCGAGTCGGTATGCCCTTCGACCGCCACTTGAAAGCTATTTCCTCGTAGCACCTTAACCAACTTTTTAAGCACATCCGCACCCGCCAAGCCTAGATCTGCTTGACCAGAGGTAAATAAAATCTCACTTTTAATTCTAAAACTCACAACACCAGCGCTGATAATCACATCAATGTCATCGCCCAACTGATCAAGACCTAAATCACTGAGACTGCGCTCTGGCACTTCTTCTACTTGAATATCAATACCTAAAGCCGCCAGTTCTTCCTGCACGCTAGCACGCGGCTGTATATCGCCTAATGGCTGGCCGCTGGAATCCCCTGCAACTATCGGCTCAATCCCCAGCTGATGACTTGTAGCCGCACCCTCACCGCTGCGGGTGCCAGTCATACCTTCCACCACAGAAACAAGCTCTCCTTTACCGGCAAAGGCCAACATCACCACAAGCAAAACCAGCAGCAAGGTCATCATATCCAGATAGGTTGCAAACCAAGTCTCTTCTTCCTCAGCAGGTGCAGTGCTGCTATCCAGAGTCAGCCAGGTTTTAACTGAGCCGCTGGTTTTGTTGCGCATGCGCGCCAGCTTCAGCTCTGCTGCTAAGCGTTTGTTTTTATCTGTGAGCTGATCAATACGCTGGCTTTGTTCATCACTCATTAAGCGTTCTCTTACTTGTTAAAGCGGTGATTGCCATCGTTAATTTCATCTTGGTGTTGCTCCATAAATGAATTTAACGTTTCACGCATCATGGCTGGGGTGCGTTTTTGACTCATCATCGACACGCCTTGCAGCACCATATTCATCAGGACTAAACGCTGCTCAGTACGACGCTCTAGCTTTACTGCCACCGGTTTAAACAATAAGTTAGAGAGCAAAACCCCATAAAAGGTCGTCATTAACGCTAAAGCCATCTGCTGGCCAATGAGCGTCATATCACCATCGCCTAATAAAAACATCAGGTTCACCAAGCCCACCAAAGTACCCACCATGCCGAATGCCGGTGCATAACTGGCCATCACACGAAACAGTTGTGCTTCAGCATGCTCACGAGCGCGCATTCTGGACATACGCCACTGCAGCAACTCAAGAATTTCATCCTCTGGCGTCATATCAATCACCAACTGCACACCGGTCTTGAGAAACGGGTTACCCACCCGCTCCAAGGCCTTTTCCACTGCGCGAATATCACTGCGCACCCACAGCCGTGAAATATCAATCAACTCATCTAAATCTTTTTTGCTGTAGAGCTTTTCATTACGCAATACCGTACCGATTAAGCCAAAAATGCGCACCACTTCGCGTAACGGATAACTGATAAAAGTAGCAGCTAAGGTACCGACCAGCACAATAAGCACACTGGGAATATGCAGAAATAACGCTGGATCAACAGCCGTATAGAAAATAACCACGCCCAGTAAAACAATACTGGCGACTATACCGATGAGGGTGGAGGGGTTCATATGTGCAGGCCTAAAACATTTGGAGGGGAAATGCGAGAATTTTAACACAGACCCACTAGGGTCGTGATTTTAGAAAACTACACAAACACACTGGGCAGCTCAGCTGAAGCACCGTCATACACCACACGGCCATCACTCAAACGAATGGTGCGCGGGCAACGTGAGCTCAAACGCGGGTCGTGGGTGACAATCACAATGGCGCACTGATGCTCGATATTAAAACGCTCAAACAAGGCAAACACCTCATCAGCGGTCTGGGTATCCAAGTTTCCGGTCGGCTCATCGGCTAACACCAAGGCTGGACGCGTGACTAAGGCGCGGGCAATCGCGACACGTTGTTGCTGGCCACCGGATAAACGATTGGTTGATTGACCCACATACTTAGCTAAACCCACTTCATTTAAAAGGTATTGCGCATAAGCAATTTGCTCGGCTGAAGGTTTACCGTAACGCAACATCAAGGGCATCAGCACGTTATCCAACACGCTAAAAGCGCTGATCAAATGGTGAAACTGAAAGACAAAACCAATCGACTCACTGCGCAATTGCGTGCGCTGCTGCTCATCCAAACCTTGAGTCAGATGCCCTTGAATACGCAGTTCACCCGATGAGGTCACATCCAGCAAACCCATCACATTGAGCAAGGTACTTTTACCTGAACCAGACGTACCCACCAAAGCCACCAATTCACCCCGACTGACCTGCAGGGTAATATCATGCAGCACATGATTTTCCAGCGGCGTACCCGCATTGAAAACCTTATTCAGTTGATCCAACTGCAGCACGATATTTTGCTCGACAGCGTGGGTCAAAATATGTGATTTAGACATAGCGAATCGCCACCGCCGGATCATAATTAGCCGCACGTCGTGCCGGCACCATCGCGGCAATCACCCCAGCAGCGGTGGCAATAGCAATCGCCGATAACACCATCGACGGCTCTAAACGAATCAAGAACAAGCGCTCCCCCAAGCCATTAAACACCTGCACCAAAGTAAAGCCAACCGCCACACCTAGCAACGACCCAGCCAATCCGAGCAAACCACCTTGCAGCAAAAATACGCGCAAAATCTGCTGCTGCGAGCTGCCCATGGCGCGTAAAATACCTATCTCACGGGTACGCTGCACCACGCTCACCGCCAAGACACTGGCAATACCAAATATCACCGACAAGGCGACAAACACGCGAATCATCTGCGTGGTCATGGTTTGTGAGCGCAAGGCATTGAGCAGTTGACCGTTACTTTCCATCCAGCTTTGCACATGCAGGCCTGTAAGCTTTTTAATGCGCTGTGCCCAATACTCAGCAGCAAACACATCAGCAATTTTCAGCTCCAAAATGGTGATCCCGCCGGGTAAATTCAGCAGCGACTGGGCTTGCTTAAGATCGGTATAGACATAACGGCTATCGAGCTCGCGCACACCCAATTCAAAAATACCCGCCACATCCATCACAGTTTGGCGATTATCGCCGGCATCCAGACGTAATTTATCGCCGGCGCGCAAGCCTAAATCTTCCGCCAATTGGCGACCAATCAGCACATTATTCGCGCCGACACTAAAGCGCCCTTCTTGCAGATACTCTTCCAGTTCAATAATGCCCTTATAGCGCGCAGGCTCAATGCCCATAATGGCAATCGAAGCGCGGGCGGTGCCTTTTTGCGCAAAGGCTGGGCCGGAGATCAAGGGCGAGACTGTGCTTAAAGCTGGATTCTCATCCAAAGCATCACGTACTTCTTGCCAGTTATTGATGGTTTGCAGATTCTGTGCGCGCGGACTTTCCAGCGCCCAAATGTATTTGCCTTCTGGGGTTTCGGAAAAATTATTGTGTTGGCGAGTGGCTTCAATACGGATATGTGCTTGGGTACCCAAGGTCCGTTCGATGACGTTATTTTGCAGGCCCATCATCAGTGCAGTGATAAAGACAATCACCGCCGCACCGACGGAAATCGCCACGCTAATCAATAAGGTTTGCAGCGGGTTATCCGCGAGAAAACGCAAAGCAATACGCCACTCAATCCACAGCGAGTTGCGTAGATCACGCACTCGGCTAACGAATGACATGCGGCGCCTGCTCAAAGCGCACACGCGCACGTTGCCCAGCACTGAGCTGATCGGCTTGCACCACTACATCACCTTGATCTAAGCCGGACACCACTTCACTGTGGGTCATATTGCGCAAACCCAACTCGACAGTAACAGCCTCGACGGCTCCATCGCGCCAGCGCAGGACTTGGGCTTGCCCCGCAGTATTAGCAATCAGGTAATCATTGGGCAACACCAAGGTCGCCGCACGCTCGGCAGCAATGATATTGGCGGAAACGGTCATGCCTTGCAAAAAGGCTTTATCAGCTGTGGCGCTGTCGGCCAACACGCGGATATGCACATCAATGGTACCGCGCGTGCTGTCCACCGCTGGCGCGATAAAGCTCACCACCCCGCTGACGCTGTGTTCAGGCCAAGCATCGGCAATCAGCTGCACCGGTTGTTGTAATTGCAGGGGCGCGAAGTTTTTCTCATCCAGCGCCACCACCACCTCCAAACCATCACTGGCGCTGCCATCACGATCCAGACCATCACTACGGGCGATTTCTAGCAGCACTTTACTGGGCTGCACCAAATCGCCAGGCTCAACATTGCGCGTTTGCACGCGGCCAGCAAAGGGTGCATAGATGCGGGTTTTCGCCAGTTCCGCTTCCGCACTGCTGATGCGCTGCTGTAACAAACGCTCTTCGGTGCTGCCGACGGCCAAAGAATCTGCAGACAATTGTGCACGGGTTAACGCAGTTTTGGCATTGAGTTCGATGCGCTGAGCTTGCTCAGCTTGCTCGGCTGAGACCATGCCTTTAGCCACTAGGGCTTCACGGCGCCGCGCTTCACGGCTGGCTTGACGCAGATTATCGCGCGCTTCAACTAAAGCGGCCTGCGCTTGTGGGCGACTGACTTGTTGCAATTGCAGCAATAGGGTTTGCGCTTGGGCTAAGCGCGACTGCAACTCTTCAGGGTTGAGTTCCAGCAGCAAATCTCCTTTGCTAACGCGATCACCTTCGCGCACATGGCGCGCGATGACAGTACCGGTGATTTCACTGCCGATGCGCGCCAGCGTTTGATAACGCACTTCGCCACTGGCAACAATGCGCAACTCAAGTGGCATCGGCTCGATGGTTAAGGCAGGCACCACCGGTCCACGCCATTTTTGTACGCCAACCACAGTGGCAATACACAGCCCAGCGATGACAATTCCCGAGACAATGCGCATGCCAACCCCTTCAATTGATGCTAAATCTGCCTGAACCCAGCACCGCTGCTACTCAAGCGACTCTAAAACCACTCTCAAGCTAGGCTCAATCTACTTTAAAAGCTGTCAAGCGCTTGCAACCCAAATCAAGCGGATTAAACCAGCTCAATACCATCGGGCAGAATACGGATAATACCGTGCTTATACAGACCACCAATGGCTTTCTTAAAGTTGCCTTTACTCACCCCAAAGGTCTCAGCAATCAAAGGCGCTGGACTTTTATCGCTCAAGGGCAAACGACCGTTATTGGCATCGAGCTTGGCTAGAATCGCTTCACTGAGTGCATCACGCAGCTCTTGGCCTTGGGGCTGTAAGCTCAGGTTAATCAAACCATCTTCACGAATCTCTCGAATAAAGCCACGCTCTTGCATACCGCCACGCAAAAACTTAAAGGCTTCATTCTTATGAATCAGCCCCCAATGCTTACCGTTAATAATGGCCTTAAAGCCCAAATCTGTAGCTTCAACAACCAGTAAATCCACTTCTTCGCCGACGCTATACTCAGCTGGCACTTGGTCCAGATAACGGTCTAAACGCGCAGTTGCAGTAATACGCTTGGTACGCTCATCAATATAGGCATAGACCACACAGTAGTCGCCAATTTGCAACGGACGCTTTTCTTCAGAATGCGGCAACAATAAATCTTTGTTTAAGCCCCAATCCAAAAACAAACCAATGCGGTTGATATCCACCACTTTCAGACTGGCAAACTCACCGACTTTAATGGTCGGCTTGCGGCTGGTGGCAATAATGCGATCTTCACTGTCGAGATACACAAAGACGTTAACCCAATCTTCATCTTCGCAGGGCTCACCCTTGGGCATTTCACGCCGTGGTAAAAGAATATCCCCTTGCGGACCACCATCCAAATACACGCCAAAATCAGCCTGTCGAATGACCTGCAGGGTATTCATATCTCCAATCAACGCCATGCCTATGCACCTTATTTCAACACTTAAAAAAAGCTATTATGCCTGTTTCGCAAGCACTAGCCGAGGATTTAATGACACGCTCCCTCTGCAGTTGCTGCAAATCAAAACAAGCTGCTGCAGCAACGGGGAGTTGCATGTCTTTACTCGTCGAGCAACAGTCGCTCTGCAACCACTTCAGCTAAACGGTCAGGCTGAAACTTAGACAAAAAGTTATCACAGCCGACTTTTTTCACCATCGCAGCGTTAAAACTGCCCGACAGCGACGTATGCATCACGACGTACAAGTCTTGTAAACGCGGATCTTGACGAATCTCTGTAGTCAGCCGGTAACCATCCATTTCCGGCATTTCTGCATCGGTGATCACCATCAAAAGTTTATCGGTCAATACCTCGCCCTGATCAGCCCATTCCTGCAATTGACGCAAACCTTTTAAGCCATCAGTGGCTGTGTGCACAATCATGCCCAATTGACCTAAAGCATCAGTGAGCTGGTGAATTGCGACCCTTGAATCATCCACAATCAACACCTCACGACCACGCGCCTTACTCAGGATCGGACGGCTGAGCGTTTCCTCAGAAATCTTAGTGTTCATCGGCACAATTTCTGCAAGCACTTTTTCCACGTCGATGATTTCAACAATCGCATCATCCACATTGGTAATTGCCGTTAGGTAATGCTGTCGACCCGCGGTGCGCGGCGGTGGCTGAATGGTTTCCCAGGTCAGGTTTACAATACGCTCTACACTACCAATCAAAAATGCTTGAATAGAGCGATTGTACTCAGTCACGATCACTGTACTGTTTTCATTAGGAATCAAGGGGCGCATGCCCACCGCTTGTGCTAAATCAATCACCGGAATGGTTTTACCACGCAGAGTAATCACACCACACATATGCGGGTGGCGCTGCGGGATTAAATTCAATTTAGGTAGGCGCACCACTTCTTGTACTTTAAAGACGTTGATGGCAAACAACTGGCGACCGTGCAGGCGAAACATTAAAATTTCGAGACGGTTCTCACCTACAAGTTGCGTACGCTGATCAATACTATCAATAAGACTTGCCATCGCTTACCACCTTTAAAATCATAATATAGGTATATCGGCCTCAACAGATAAAGCATAAGCGCCTGATACTTGAATATGCAGCCATTATAGCCAACCGTGTAAAGCAATACTGCACAGTGCAGGCACAGTCGAAAAATACAGCGCAACGCCGCGATGCTATGACTGTACGGCAGACATCAAAACAGAATAGATTGACCGAGGTTAGATCAGTAGCCAACGAACAACTACAAGGCGGGAATGTCGACAACAATACAACTGCACAGCAGAACGAACAGTGATGCCCGCCCTGCTGATATCAAGCTGTTACAGACTCAGATTACGCACTGAAGCTTTGAGGAACTCTTTTTTCAGGTCATCAAAGGTGTGTACAGCTGGGAACTGAGGGAACTCAGCAATCACGTTATCTGGCGCGTGGAATAAAATACCTGCATCTGCTTCCGACAGCATAGTGGTGTCGTTATAGGAATCACCTGCCGCAATAATACGGTAGTACAAGGTTTTCAGCGCTAAGACTGACTGACGCTTAGGATCTTTTTGACGCAGTTGATAGTCAACCACACGACCGTTTTCATCCGTCACCAACTTGTGGCACAACAAGGTTGGGAAACCCAGTTGACGCATCAAGGGCTGGGAGAACTCATAGAAGGTGTCTGACAGAATGACAACTTGGAAACGCTCACGCAACCAATTGACAAACTCCACAGCACCTTCGAGCGGCTTGAGTGTAGCGATCACTTCCTGGATGTCATTTAAGGTCAGACCATGCTCATCCAAAATACGCAAACGCTGTTTCATCAGCACATCGTAATCAGGGATATCACGCGTGGTCGCCCGGAGTGATTCGATACCAGTTTTTTCGGCAAAGGCAATCCAGATTTCTGGAACCAATACACCTTCAAGGTCAAGGCAGGCGATTTCCACAGCAATTCCTCATCACATAAAAAAGAGGCACTCTAGCCCCTCCCTCCAGTCCATGCAAGAACCACATGCGTTATAAGGGTAATTTCTCTATAGCATCTAGACCTACAAAGCATAAGCATAACGGTTTTTATTCATTCTAATCACTCTACGCTTCTTGCTATTATGCAGTCCTGACACATGCGCACCCTCTTTTAGGAATCCGATATGACCACCGCCATCGACCTACCGCAACTGATCGCTGATTGCACCGACGCCACACCACAAAGCATCCTCACGCATGCCTTAGCCGCTTTTGGTGATGAGTTATGGCTGTCGTTTAGTGGCGCAGAGGATGTGGTATTGCTGGATATGGCATGGAAAATCAATCCGCAGGTGAAAGTCTTCAGTCTCGACACCGGACGCTTGCACCCTGAAACCTATCGCTTTCTGGAGCAAGTGCGTGAGCATTATAAAATCAATATCGAAGTACTCTCGCCCGATGCCACCCAGGTTGAAGCCTTAGTCCGCGAAAAAGGTTTATTTAGCTTTTATAAAGACGGGCATAACGAGTGCTGCGGCGTGCGTAAAATCGCGCCACTGCGCCGCAAGCTGGCCACAGTCAAAGCTTGGGCCACAGGTCAACGCCGCGATCAAAGCCCGGGCACACGCAGCCAAGTGGCGGCAGTCGAGCTCGATAGCGCCTTTTCCACGCCTGAGCAGCCACTGTATAAATTCAACCCGCTCACGCAAATGAGCAGCGAAGAGATCTGGGCCTATATCCGTATGCTGGAACTGCCCTACAACAGTTTGCACGAGCGCGGCTTTATTAGCATTGGTTGTGAGCCTTGCACCCGCCCAGTGTTGCCCAATCAGCATGAGCGCGAAGGCCGCTGGTGGTGGGAAGAATCAACGCAAAAAGAGTGCGGGTTACACTCCGGCAACATCATCGCTGCCCAATAACCGTCTTCGCGAGACGCCGAGCCACGCGGTAATCCATCCTCCAGCACCGCGTGCAAGGCAAGATGGATTGCTTCACTAGGTTCGCAAAGACTCATTAGCGTATTTCACAAAGACTGATTATTCCATTAGGACAGCCTATATTTCATAGTATTTTCCAATCCCATCACACTATCGCGCCAAGCTGGTTATACTTGGCGCACAATGCGAGCTACTGGGTCTTTACTCGGCAGTTAAGTAAGCTAATTTTTTATTTGCTATTGATTTGGGAGCCCTATGAAAACCCCTGCACGCTTAATCCCCCTCGTTGAAGACGGGCTGATTGATGAGGTGTTACGCCCCCTAATGAACGGCAAAGAAGCCGTCGTCTATGTGGTACGCAGTGGCGATGATATTCGCTGCGCTAAAGTCTACAAAGACATGGACAAACGCAGCTTTAAAAAAGCCTCGCTGTACCGCGAAGGCCGCAAGTCCGGCAACAGTCGCCGCTCGCGCGCCATGGAAAAAGGCTCTAAGTTTGGCCGCGAACAAGCAGAGGAAGCCTGGCAGAACGCTGAAGTCGACGCCCTGTATCGTCTCGCTGCCGCCGGCGTGCGCGTACCTGACCCTTACGGCTGCTTTGATGGCGTGTTACTGATGGAGTTGGTCACTTTACCCAATGGTGAAGTTGCGCCACGCCTGAACGACGTCAGCCTCGACCCTGAGCAAGCGCGCAAAGATCACGCCACCTTAATGGAGTCGGTGAAACGTATGCTCTGTGTCGGCTTAGTGCATGGCGACTTATCTGAATTTAACGTACTGGTGGATGAACACGGCCCGGTGATTATTGACCTGCCGCAAGCTGTGGATGCTGCTGCCAATAATAACGCCTTCTTTATGCTTAACCGTGACGTGAATAATATCACCCAGTATTACGGCCAGTATGCGCCGGAGCTTTTAGACACTCGCTTCAGCCCAGAAATGTGGAGCCTCTATAAAGAAGGCAAGCTGGAGATGGATACCGTACTCACCGGCGAGTTTATTGAACCTGAAGGCGAAGCGGATATTGACTCAGTCATGGCTGACATCCAAGCGGTACTCAGTGAAGAGCGCGAGCGTGTGGCACGACTCAATGCTGAAGATTTTGACGATTACTAAACTCAACCCACACGAACTCTTTTCCCCAGTCAAAAAAAAAGCCTCCGCTCGATATGCTCGAGAACGGAGGCTTTTTCTTAAGACGGTTAGGCAATGGTCTATGACAACATTTTAGCAGCACCTATTGCAGATGCATTGCGACATGTTGTCGCTGCGCGGCTTCCTCTCGCGTGATGTGGTATGCGCTCAATTAACCACCAACTGCGTACCGCCCTTTCCTCGCTCGGCACACAGTCGCCGCTTTAAAGGTCCGCACGCATTCGCTCGACGCAGTGAACGCATCAACCAACAACTCTACACAACACTTTTTATAGGCATAAAAAAACCCGCTACAGAGAGCGGGTTCTTCATACAAGCACTGGCGGTGTGCTTGTTATATATGGTGCCCGGAGCCGGAATCGAACCGGCACGGTGTTACCACCGAGGGATTTTAAGTCCCTTGCGTCTACCTATTCCGCCATCCGGGCGGTAGAAGCGTGACTGGGTTGTGCTTAGTGCGTCTCCCAATCGAGGGCGCTAATATAAGATAACTTTTCACTAAGTGCAAGCCCTTGTTGAAGTTTTTCTTTAAAAAGGGCGTTTATTCAATAAAAAGCACTTCAACCGCTCTTCTTCTCGCTTACATAGATCAAAAGTCGCATCAAACGTTCATGCTTAAAATAATGTCAGTACATTCCCGCCTGTCATATCAAACAATACCATCACGGCCATCGATCAAATCACCAGTCCATAGCAAATTATCACCTACGAACAGGTTAAGCGCCACACTTTATGGCGCAGTAGGCTAAGCACCTACTATTTAAATGTTTTTGTTGATTTTTTGCACAATTATGTAAAAAAAAGCCTGTTCTAGCGGTTCGACTAGTTTACTTAATCCAGCGAATGCGTAACATATAGCGCAGTCAATAGACCATCAGGTTTGTTGCTTCCATCGAAACCCATATAAGGGGAACAATATGAATAATGTTCTAAAATTCTCTGCATTAGCATTGGCTGCTGTTTTAGCAACTGGTTGCAGCAGCGCGACAAAAGAAACAGAAGCACGTTTAACAGCCGTTGAAGATTCAGTAATGCGTGCGCAAGCACGTGCTGATGAAGCGTACAGCAAAGCTGGCGATGCAATGAGCGCTGCTCAAAATGCACAGCAGACTGCTGACGAAGCTAACGAACGCGCTCTGCGTATGTTAGAAAAAGCTAGCCGCAAGTAATTTTACTTGTGCTAGTTAAAAAGCCAACCTCAACAGGTTGGCTTTTTTATGTTTAGGCGTCTCGTTTACTGTGCATACGCTGCAGTAATTCTGCTTCTGACTGACTCAAACCACAGGACTGCTTAATATCTTCAATCGTTGCACCCAGCCCCACTAAACGTGCAGCTTGAGTAAAGGATAAACTACTGGGGTCTTTTTGCTCCATGCGCAGGATTTGCTCGGGCAAAGGCGCCACGCTTTTACGCAACTCGTGCAACTCTTCGCCCATACGCATACTGCTGGACAAGTAGGACTCTAAACGTCGATTGAGATTTTTCTGGGCGTCTTTGTGTTGCTCAAGTAGCTGAGTATGCATCGCTTCTAAGTGCTGCTTTTTTTTCCACAGCATATAGACGGCAACACTGTTACCGACACATATAGCGGATAAAATACTCAGCACAATAAGCCACATTACAAAGTTTCCAGCTCAGACCACTCGTCGTCGCTCATCATTTTTTCCAGTTCAACTAGAATCAACAACTCGCCATTTTTATTGCACACACCCTGAATAAATTTTGCAGCATCTTTATTGCCAACATTCGGTGCGGTTTCAATTTCAGACTGGCGCAAATACACCACTTCAGCCACGCTATCGACCAAGACACCAATCACTTGCTTATCAATTTCCATGATAACCACGCGTGTATTGTCGCCGACTTCGGCAGACGGTAAACCAAAGCATTGGCGCGTATCAATCACGGTGACTACATTACCGCGCAGATTAATAATACCTAATACATAGCTTGGCGCACCTGGCACAGGGGCAATTTCCGTATAACGCAACACCTCCTGAACCTGCATCACATTGATACCATAGGTTTCGTTATCTAAACGAAAGGTCACCCACTGTAAAATAGGATCATCGGCACTATGAACTGATGAGTTCTGCATTGTTATTCCCCTTATTTGAGCGCTGCGGCCCATACTATAACCACAATTTATCAGTCGCTATTGATCAATGCCACTGGGTATATCTTTACCCGTGATTAATTGCGCCAACACTTCTACATCCAATAACGCACACATATGTTCAATCACAGTACCCGCCAGCCAAGCACGCTTAGCGCGCTGTGTACGCCACTTAACTTGCTCAGGCTCTACACGAATAGCATGACGCACGTGGTTCACGGCTAAACCCCAATCATAACCATTAATAGAAATGACATATTTTAAATCGTCACGCATGCCATCAGTATAGCGCTCCGGCATCACCCAGCGCGCGGTTTCTAATACTTTCAACTGCCCTTGCGCGGTCGGTAATATACCAATAAACCAATCAGGCTGACCGAATAAAGGTGTGAGCTCTTGCTGTAGCAAAGGGTAAATCGTACCCAAGGCCGCTAAAGGCACCGCTAAGGTCAAACCTGCCACATCAAACAGTAGGCATTCAAAGGCACTGTCCGCCCAACTGACCGAGCCCAGCGCAACGGCATCTGCTTCAGGTTCAAGAGCTTCAGGTTCAAGAACCTCTGGCGCAACATCCACAATCCGCACTGAGGTGGGCAACTGACAGATGTACTCTTCACTGATTAAAGGCTGATGCACCGCTACAGGTGGCACAATCAAAGGCAGCTTAGGCTTGTCTAGCAGTACTAAATGCTTGACCGCAGCCAATTCAGGAGCAGGCTTGAGTTCAGGCTCAGGGCGTAGTTCTTCAGGCTCAACATCATTGAGCAAAGCATCTAAATAGCCTTGTAAAGCAGCCTGCTGGGTATATTTACTCATACTCTATTCCCTATTAACTCACACAGTTGATGCCGATCACGCACTGTTTAACCACCAATTTTTTTCAACGGGATCACTTGGGCTGACACAACTGGCGTACGCGCATCAATCTCAGCCTGACGAGCTTGCTTGGCCTGCAAATACACACCGAGCACATGCTTAAGTAGGGCTCGATACGCTAAAATCGCACGACTGCTTTTATCAAAACGAGACGGCACCAACCCTGCCCGACTGGCATCACGCAAACGTGTATCTACGGGAATATAGGCTTGCCATAAGGTGTCTGGATATTGCTTTTTCAACATGCGCAACGCCACCATCGAGGCTTGGGTACGGCGGTCAAATAAAGTGGCCACAATAGTGTAGGGCAGCGCTTGTTTGCGTGAGCGGTTAATCATTTTTAGCGTATTGAGCATGCGCTCCAAACCTTTCAGCGCTAAAAACTCAGTTTGTACGGGAATCAACAGATGCTCACTGGCTGCTAAAGCGTTAACCATCAACACACCTAGCAGTGGTGGACTGTCGATTAACACAAAATCAAACTCATCTTCTAGCACTGCTAAAGTGCGACTGATCACTAAACCTAAACCATCTTTACCTGGCGACTGGCGCTCCAAGACTGCCAAAGCAGTACTCGAGGGTAGTAATTTAAGGTTTTCGTGACTGGTATCGCACAATAGCTGTTGCGGCAAATAAGCAGGAATCACTCCAGCATGCTGAAACAGGTCATAACAACTGTGTTCCATACTATCGGGATCGTAACCAAAATAACTGGTCATGGAGCCGTGCGGATCTAAATCCACAACCAGCACACGGCGACCCGCATCAGCCAGCAAGCCAGCCAAGGCTAATGTTGTTGTGGTTTTACCCACGCCACCTTTTTGGTTGGCTACGGCCCAGATTCTCATGACATACCCCAAGCACTATTGCGCTGTATTAAGCGGCTGCTATCCGATGCCAATTGCTTGACATCACATCGTTTTCATCACAACTCTTAGTACAGCAAGCAATCTATATGCCAGCTCTAGAAGATATCAGCGCTGCTCTGCGGGTGTAGCAGCTTGTCGGCGGCTGTCGACGTTGCGTGAAATCACTAACACCACACGTCGGTTGCGCGCACGCCCCTCACTGTCCGCATTGTCTGCAATGGGTTGAAACTCACCATAACCTACTGCGGCCAAGCGCTGCGGCGCTACATCACTCATCGCCAGCATTCTGACAATACTGGCAGCGCGCGCGGCAGATAACTCCCAGTTAGTCGGATAGAGCGCTGTGCGTATGGGTAAGTTGTCAGTAAAGCCTTCGACCTGAATCGGGTTGTCAAAGGGGCCTAAGATATTGGCAATCTTCTCAATAATGTCGAAAGCATCTTGATGTGGCAGAGCATCGCCACTGGGAAATAATAGACTTGAGCTCAGCTCCAACTCTAACCACATTTCATTGGCGCGCACATGCAACTGTCCATCGCCTAATAGCCCATCAAACTGCTCGCGAATCTGTTCAGCAATACTGGCTAATGGATCAAGGGGCTGTCCTTGCTCAGTCACTTGCGCATCGCCCTCTTGTCCCTGCCCCTTCAGGCGCTCATCACCTATAGGTATGGGTTTAACTGAACGATCTTGCTGCTGAAACACCCCTTCAATGGATTCAGTTAGCACTTTATATTTATCTTCATTGAGGGAAGAAATGGAATACATCACCACAAAAAAAGCAAATAACAAGGTTATAAAGTCAGCATAAGACACCAACCAACGCTCGTGATTGATGGGGTCTTCCTGCCTGCGTCGGCGTGCCATACTTATTCCATAAAGCCTTGCAGCTTTAATTCAATGGAACGCGGGTTTTCACCATCAGCAATGGATAAAATCCCTTCAAGCAGCATTTCGCGATAACGTGATTGACGAATGACCATGGTTTTAATTTTACTGGCAATGGGTAAAAACAGCAGGTTCGCTGAACCAATACCGTAAATCGTCGCCACAAAGGCCACCGCAATCCCACTACCCAATTGTGATGGGTCAGCTAGATTACCCATCACATGAATCAAGCCCATCACCGCACCAATAATACCAATGGTCGGTGCATAACCGCCCATACACTCAAAAAACTTTGCCGCATTTAAATCACGGTCTTCTTGGGTGTATAAATCCACTTCCATAATGCTGCGAATATCTTCAGTTTCGACACCGTCCACCAACAACTGCAAACCTTTTTGCGCATAAGGATCCAACTCAGCATCAGCAATGGCTTCCAGCCCGAGCAAGCCATCCTTACGCGCAGTCATGCTCCAACCAATCACATTATTAATGGCACTGGATAAGTTGGCGTAGGGTGGGAAAATCACCCAACTGAGTATTTGCGTGGCGCGCTTAAAATGGCTCACGGGCGTTTGTAGCAGTGCTGCACCTAAGGTTCCGCCAAAGACAATTAAGGCTGCGGGACCATTGAGCAGGCCACCGATATGCCCACCTTCCAGGTAATTACCACCGATGACGGCCACAAAAGCCATCACCAAACCCACCAGGCTCAGCACATCCATCAGCTACACGCCTCAATTAAGAATCCACTGACGTTATCTAAGCTGTAAACAAAATCCGCTAAACCGGCCTTGACCACGGCCATCGGCATCCCATAAATCACGCAGCTGGCTTCATCTTGTGCCCAAACTTGGCTGCCGGCTTGCTTAAGCATGCGTGCGCCTTCACGACCATCAGAACCCATACCCGTGAGCACCACAGCTAAGACTTTATCGTTAAAAACCTGAGCTGCCGAACCAAAGGTCACATCCACACTGGGCTTATAATTCAGGCGCTCATCACCGGGTAAAATCCGCACAAAGCCGCGCGCATCAATCATCATCTGCTTGCCGCCTGGCGCCAGCAAGGCTAAACCAGGGCGCAACATATCACCCTCTTCGGCTTCTTTAACCTCAATCCTGCACAGCTTATTTAAACGCTCAGCAAAGGCCTTAGTAAAAGTCGCTGGCATATGCTGAATCATCACAATAGGCGTTGGAAAATCAGCTGGCAATTGAGTCAAAACTTTTTGTAAAGCCACAGGACCGCCAGTTGAGGTACCAATGGCCACCAAGCGGTAGGCTTTACGCGGAGGGCTGACCGTTGAGGCCAAAACAGTATCGCCGCTGCTCTGCAACAGCGGCCGTGCAATAGGAGCAGTGCGAGTGGTACGCGCCACAGTCGGCGCTGGCGCAACGGTTGGCGTACTGCTCAATGTTGTACGAGGACGGGCGATGGCTCGAGCTGCCGGTGCTGGCGTTGCAACTGATGTTTTAGCTAAAGTTGCAGCACTGGCTAAAACGCTCGAACGCACCAGAACGCTGCGGTTACTTTTAGCCAACACATGCACTTTATCGCACAGCATCTGCCGTACTTTTTGCGGATTACGTGAAATATCTTCGAAATTTTTTGGTAAATAATCTAAAGCGCCAGCATCCAAGGCATCCAAAGTCACCCGCGCACCCTCATGGGTGAGCGAAGAAAACATCAATACTGGTGTTGGACTGCGCTGCATAATCTGCTTGACCGCAGTAATCCCGTCCATCACCGGCATTTCATAGTCCATGGTGATCACATCAGGACGTAAGGCTAGCGTTTGCTCAATAGCTTCTTGCCCATTGGCCGCAGTACCCACCACCTCAATATTGCCATCTGAGGAGAGTATTTCGGTCAATCTGCGTCTAAAAAAGCCTGAATCATCAACCACTAAAACCTTGACTGTCATACTTACTCCAAAAGCAACACTCTAGCCTTATTCAGACTCAGTAGCGCTGTCCATAATTTTTAAGCAAGCCTGGAATATCTAAAATCAAAGCAATACGGCCATCACCGGTAATAGTCGCGCCCGACATCCCCGGTGTGCCATGGAGCATTTTACCTAAAGGCTTAATCACCACTTCTTCTTGACCAATCAGCTGATCGACCACACAACCAATGCGCTCATTGCCCATAGTTAAGATCACCACATGGCCTTGCTCTTGCTGATCTTGCGGTGCATGCGGCAGTAGCCAGCGCTTTAAATAAAACAGCGGCAAGGCTTTATCTCGCACAATAATCACTTCCTGACCATCGACTATATTGGTACGCGACAAGTCTAAGTGGAAAATCTCATTCACATTCACCAGCGGAAACGCAAAGGCTTGATTGGCTAACATCACCATTAAGGTCGGCATAATCGCCAAGGTCAGCGGGACTTTAATCACCACTTGCGAGCCTTGACCAGGTGTCGAAAACACGTTGACGGTACCGTTGAGCTGGGCGATTTTGGTTTTCACCACATCCATACCCACACCACGACCCGAGACATCCGACACTTCAGTTTTGGTTGAGAAGCCCGCCGCAAAGATCAAGTTATAACACTCAAGATCAGTTAAACGTTCGGCTGCCTCTTTTTCCAACATACCTTTTTCAATGGCTTTATTGCGTAACACATCAGCATTCATACCCTTGCCATCATCAGTGATGGTCAGCTGAATATGATCACCTTCTTGACTGGCGGCTAACACCACACAGCCTTCTGCTGCTTTACCTGCGGCAATACGTTCCTCTGGCGACTCAATACCATGGTCCACTGAGTTGCGCACCAAGTGCACTAATGGATCAGCCAGTGCCTCGACTAGGTTTTTATCTAAATCGGTGTCTTCACCCACCAATTCCAAGCGAATTTGTTTCTTTAAGCTGCGCGCCATATCACGCACTAAGCGCGGGAAACGGCCAAATACTTTTTTAATCGGCTGCATGCGAGTTTTCATCACCGCAGCTTGCAAATCACCCGTGACCACATCGAGATTAGCGACCACTTTTGACATGGTTTCGTTGGCACTGTCGGCACCCAAACGCACCAGGCGGTTACGTACCAGCACCAATTCGCCGACCATATTCATAATATCGTCAAGGCGCGCGGTATCCACACGCACCGTGGTTTCCACTTCAGGTGCTGGGGCGCGCGTAGCGCTGCGACGTTCAGTGCCGGTGTATTTAGTTTCAGGCTCAGCCGCCGGCTTAGCTTTAGCCGCGGCGGCAGGCTTTGGCGCGGATGCTGCTTGATTTGACTCTACCTCTGCGACGACATCTGCTTGCGACGCATTAACATCAGCCACTGAGGCTTGAAACTTACCCTTACCATGCAGCTCATCGAGCAGCGACTCAAACTCATCATCACTGATCATTGTCGGATCAACTGAGTCCGCTGCCGCTTGCTGATTGCTTTCGGCAACCGGCGTATCATGCTCCTCAGCACTGCTATCAAGATTAAACTTGCCCTCACCGTGCAGCTGATCGAGCAAGGCTTCAAATTCATCATCAGTGATCTGATCATCACCTGCGCTGGTTGCACTGTGATCTGCTTCGAGTGGCATGTCTGCTTGACCGGATGAGCTATGACCTGAACCATGCAACTGATCCAACAGAGCCTCAAACTCATCATCGGTAATGATATCGCTGTCAGCTGACTCAGCAGCAACCGAGCTGTCTGGCGTTGGTGCAATAGCATCCAATAATTGATCAAACTCAAGGTCTGCAGCATCGTCAACCTGCGCAGGCTCATCAAGTGCATACTCTGCGCTGCTGTCTTCATCGGCACCAGCCGGCTGAGCCAGTTGCGTCAGCGCTGCAAGCAGTTCTTCAGTGGCAGGCGTCAAGGGCGCACCTTCGCGCACCTCTTGAAACATTTCATTAATGCTGTCTAAGGTTTGTAGCACCACATCCATCAGCTCGGGTGTAACACGGCGCTCGCCTTTACGTAAGATATCAAAGACGTTTTCCGCAATATGACAGCAGGCGACTAATTCATGCAACTGCAAGAAGCCTGCACCGCCTTTAACGGTATGGAAGCCACGAAAAATAGCATTGAGCAGATTCATATCATCAGGGCTACCTTCAAGCTCAACGAGCTGTTCGGATAGCAATTCTAGAATCTCACCTGCCTCCACTAAAAAGTCTTGGAGGATCTCTTCATCTGCATCAAAGCCCATGTGTGCTCCTCTTAAAACCCTAAGCTGGAGAGCAAGTCATCCACATCAACTTGATCTGTGACGACGTCATCTCGTATATCGGCATGCATCTGCGGACCTTCACCCACAGTGCTGTATTTTTCTTTACTGTCTTTTTTACGTAAATCTTCTGTGGAATGCTCAATGCCAGCCACACGATCGACTTGCCCCGCCATCACACACAGCTTGACCAAGTTGGCTTCAATATCAGCAATCAAGGTCATGACACGTTTAATCACTTGGCCGGTTAAATCTTGGAAGCCTTGCGCCATCATAATTTCATTTAAATTAGTCGAGAGCTGATCACTGTCATGCAAGCTGCGAGATAAAAACGCTTCAATCCGCTTGGCCAATACCCGAAACTCATCGGCTTTCATTTCACGACGCATAAAACGCTGCCAATCAGCAGTCAAACTTTGTGCTTCGTAGCTGATATAGGTGACCAGTGGTGCACTTTTTTCAACCAAATCCAGTGCGCTATTCGCTGCGTCGTCGGTCATGGTCACTACATACTGCAAACGCTCAGATGCATCGGTAATTTGTGACATCTCTTTAGCATGTGGATTGCGCGGATCAATATCAAAATCAATAATAGCCGCGTGCAATTCACGTGTTAGGCGCCCCACCTCCCGATACAAAGCACTTTCTCTAACCTGACTGATTTGCGCAATAATGTGCGCAGCTGCTGCTAAATCACCCTGCTCAAGACTGTGCTGAAGCTGAGGAGCATGCAAAGCAACTACAGACGCAAAATCATCTTCACTGCTTTTATCCTGTCCCATAGTTTCCTCACCGCCTCAACTCAACCGTTAACACGCACAAAGATTTTTTCAATTTTATCTTTCAAGGCTTGCGCAGTGAATGGTTTTACCACATAGCCGTTGACGCCCGCTTGCGCTGCAGCAATGATCTGGTCACGCTTAGCTTCAGCCGTCACCATCAGCACAGGTAAGTGCTTGAGGTTTTCATCGGCACGCACTTCCCGCAACAAGTCCAAACCACTCATAATGGGCATGTTCCAGTCAGTGACTAGAAAATCAAAATTGCCATTTTTCAGCATGGGCAACGCGGTTGCGCCATCATCGGCTTCCGCGGTATTGGTGAAACCAAGGTCACGTAAGAGGTTCTTGATGATCCGTCGCATCGTTGAAAAGTCATCAACAATGAGGATTTTCATATTTTTATCCAAGCCAGCCTCCAAACTATTTTAAGCCGGTCTTTGCCATATCAAGACCGCATGCTTATATCATTAAATATAGATAGCGCAGTGTTTACTCGCGCCAGTGTGCCAAACGCGCTCGTAAGCGAGCCGCACATTGACTGTGGATCTGACTGACCCGTGACTCACTGACACCTAGCACTTCGCCAATTTCTTTTAAATTCAGCTCTTCATCATAATACAGCGATAGCACTAAACGCTCACGCTCTGGTAACCCTGCAATGGCATCAGCCAATGCTTGTTTAAAATGCACCTGCTCAACATCGCGTCCCGGCTCATGCTGGGTACTGTGCGTATTAAACTGATCACCTTCATCCAGCAAATCATCAAAGCTGAATAAACGACTGCCTTGGGTATCACTTAAAATAGAATAATATTCATCAGGGCTAAGGTTTAATTCGGCCGCCACCTCTAAATCTTTAGCATCTTGCCCAGTACGCGCCTCAATGGTGCGCACCGCATCTGAGACCATACGCGTATTACGATGCACCGAGCGCGGGGTCCAATCCCCTTTGCGCAACTCATCCAGCATGGCACCACGAATACGAATACCCACAAAGGTTTCAAAACTGGCACCCTTACTGGCATCAAATTTCTTCGCGGCCTCAAGCAAACCAATCATGCCTGCCTGTATTAAGTCATCCACCTGCACACTTGCCGGCAAACGCCCGAGCATATGGTAAGCAATGCGCTTGACCAACGCAGCATGTTGTTCAACCAAGCTGGCCTGCTGATCAACTGCCTGTGCTTTGCTGTACATCTGCAAACCTTTAGCTTTTGTCATCCATTTTATTCCGTTCTAGTGTGGTTAACTAACCGCTCCACAAAAAACTCTAGATGCCCACGCGGAGTTCGCGCCAAGGGCCAACTGTCGATCTGCTGCGCCATGGCTTTAAAAGCTAAAGAACACTTAGCGCGCGGGAAGGCATCATACACTGCACGCTGCTTCTGTACTGCTTTACGTACCATTTCATCGTACGGTACTGCCCCTAAATACTGCAGCGTGACATCATCTAAGAAACGCTCGGTGACTTTAACCAACTTATTAAATAAATTACGGCCTTCTTGCGGGCTGTGTGCCATATTGGCCAACACGCGAAAACGCGTCATGCCGTGATTGCGATTGAGTAGTTTAAGTAAGGCATAAGCATCGGTGATTGACGTAGGCTCGTCACACACCACCATAATCACTTCTTGTGCCGCCTGCACAAAACTAGTGACCGAATCACCAATACCTGCAGCGGTATCAATCACTAGCACATCAATATTATCGCCCAACTCGCTAAATGCTTGGATTAATCCAGCATGCTGCATCGGCGTCATTTCAACCATGCTTCGGGTACCTGATGATGCAGGTACAATTTTAATCCCCCCCGGGCCTGCCAGCAACACATCACGCAAATCACACTTGCCGTCCATCACATCAGCCAAGGTATGCGTAGGGTGCAGGCCCAACAACACGTCAACGTTCGCCAGACCAAAGTCAGCGTCGAGCAACACCACTTTGCGACCTAAGGCAGCCAAAGCAATGGATAAATTGACTGAGACGTTGGTTTTACCCACCCCACCCTTACCACCGGTTACGGCAATCACTTGAACTGGCTGTGTCTGTTTACTGGTCATTGTATTCAATACCTTACTCACTCAAATCTAACCCGCATACTGTGCGGTCAGCGGGGATCCTACGTACATTTGCGCCATGATGTCGCCTGCAGGCTCTTGGGCTTTATGCAGTTCAACAGCACGACTCATTAATTCGTCGCTACGTGGTATTTGTATATCGTCAGGTATTTTAGGACCGTCTGTTGTATAGGCTACAGGCAAGTTATGGCTTATTGCCATACCTAAGGCCTCACCTAAACTGATTGCTTCATCTACTTTAGTAATAATGCAGCCAGCCAAACCACAACGCTTATACGCATGCCAAGCAGCTTGCATCACTTGTGCCTGACTGGTGGCCGGCATCACTAAATAGTTTTTTGCTGCAATGCCATGCGCTGCCAAGTTATCTAACTGCAAACCCAGCGCCGGATCACTGGCCGGTAAACCGGCAGTATCCACCAAAACCACGCGCTTATGTGCCAAAGGCTTGAGTGTATCAGCCAGAGTTTCACCTTCAGCCACATAACTTACGGGGATATTTAAGATACGACCTAAGGTTTTCAGCTGCTCTTGTGCACCAATGCGATAGCTGTCCATGCTCACTAAAGCAATACCATGTACGCCATGCTCCAGCACATAACGCGCGGCAAGCTTAGCTAAAGTCGTGGTTTTACCCGCGCCAGCTGGGCCCACTAAAGCAATCACACCTCCGTCGGCAACAGGCTCAGTGTGTGGCGTGCGAATGGTGTGCGTTAAAAAGGTTAACGCCATCTGCCAGGCGTGTTCTTGATCTTGCTCGTGTGCAACACGCTCCAACACCGAACGCACGATATCCACTGGCAAGCCCATTTTCTGCAAACGCTGCCATAACACAGCATGCACCGGCTGCTGATTACGCATTGAGTCCCATGCCATATTACCCAGCTGCGCTTCAAGCATCTCACGCAAGCTGTTGAGTTCAGAACGCATGGCAGCCATATCGCCTTGATTGCTAGAGCCCATCTGCGCAGATGATGCGTAACTTGAGGCCGCAGGAGCAGGATTCACACGCTGCATCACTTCTTCAAGCAGCTGACGGTTTTGGCTGGCGACACCAGCTTCTTGACGCTCCTGCAAACTGACATGCGCCTGCAGAATTTGCGCTTGGGTTTTACGCAACTCGGCTTCCAGCGCCGGATTTGGACGCGTGACTGAAGGCTGAGCCTGATAATCAAGGGCCGCGGTCAACTCAACACCACCAGCAACGCGGCGTGTAGAAATAATCGACGCATCCACGCCAAGTTCTTCACGTACACGGTTCATCGCTTGGCGCATGTCTGCTGCGAAATATCGTTTGACCTGCATAAGTCAGCCCTCGATCAGTTTTGTCCTACCGTTGCCACGATAGTGACTTGCTTATTGTCTGGAATCTCTTGATAGGCCAACACATACATATTGGGTACGGCTAATCTGGCAAAACGCGACATCATGGCTCGAATCTGTCCAGCGACCAATAACACCACTGGTCTACCTAGCATTTCCTGACGCTGCGCTGCCTCTATCAGAGACTTCTGTAGTTTCTCTGCCATCCCAGGTTCAAGCAATACCCCCTCGCTTGAACCTTGTCCGGCCTTCTGCATACTACTAAGCAATATCTGTTCCAACCTTGGCTCTAAAGTGATCACAGGTAGCTCTGGCTCAAGCCCGACAATGCTTTGCACTATGGCACGTGATAACGCGACACGCACTGCCGCCACGATAACGTCAGGATCTTGACTGCGCGACACCGTTTCAGCAATGGCTTCAGCGATGCTGCGAATGTCGCGCACTGGCACTTGCTCTTGCAGCAAACTTTGTAAAATACGCAGTAAACTGGATAAGGAAATCATGCCCGGGATCAGCTCTTCAGCTAATTTAGGCGAGCTTTTTGCCAAGACTTGCATCAATTGCTGCACTTCTTCGTGTCCGAGCAACTCATGGGCATGCTTATTGAGTATTTGATTCAAATGAGTGGCCACTACCGTACTGGTATCCACCACCGTGTAGCCTAATGACTGTGCTTGATCACGCTGACTGGGTTCAATCCACACCGCTTCCAAGCCAAAAGCGGGATCAACGGTATCGATGCCATTGAGAGTGCCAAAAACTTGACCTGGGTTAATCGCCAGTTCGCGCTCGGGATACACCTCAGCTTCAGCCACAGTCACACCCATCAAAGTCAGGCGGTACACGTTAGGCAATAAATCCAAGTTGTCACGAATATGCACCGAGGGCATTAAAAAACCCAAGTCTTGTGAAAGCTTTTTACGCACGCCTTTAATACGCGCTAACAACTGACCACCTTGATTGCGGTCCACTAAAGGGATAAGGCGATACCCCACTTCCAAGCCGACCATATCCACCGGAGTGACATCATCCCAACCCAACTCACGGTTCTCAGCACTGACGGGCGCCGGCAGCTGCTCAAGATCGCGCTGCTCTTTTTCAACTACAGCTAAGTCTTTATCCTTCTGACGCTTCCAAATGAAATACGCACCAGCGGCTGCCAGTAAACCTAAGCCAATAAAGGACATATGCGGCATGCCAGGCACCACACCCATGGCAATCAAAATAGCCGCAGACACCGCCAAAGCTTTAGGTGAAGCAAACATTTGGCGCTGGATCTGATCGCCCATATCTTCAGAGGTGGTGACACGCGTTACCATCATCGCTGCTGCAGTCGATAGCAACAGCGAAGGCACTTGCGCCACCAAGCCATCACCAATGGTCAGCAATGCATACACCTTAGCTGAATCGATAAAGCTCAAATCATGCTGCGCCACACCAATGGCAATACCACCAATCAAGTTGATAAACAAAATCAACAGACCCGCCACCGCATCACCGCGCACAAACTTACTGGCACCATCCATCGAACCATAAAAGTCAGCTTCTTGGGCCACATCACTGCGGCGGATCTTGGCTTGCTCTTGGTCAATCAAGCCAGCGTTGAGATCGGCATCAATTGCCATTTGCTTACCGGGCATGGCATCCAAGGTAAAACGCGCACTCACCTCAGAAATACGCCCCGCACCCTTGGTCACCACCACGAAGTTAATAATCATCAAGATGGCAAAGACCACCGCACCCACCACGTAGTTACCACCAATCACCACTTCACCGAAGGCTTGAATCACTTTACCTGCAGCATCCCCTCCTTCGTGACCGTGCAACAACACCACTCGCGTTGAAGCCACGTTCAAGGACAAGCGCATCAGGGTCGCCACCAGCAAAATCGTGGGAAAGGCTGCAAAATCCAGCGGACGCATGGCATAGACGCCCACCAGCAAGACGATAATGGCAAGGGCAATGTTAAAGGTGAAAAATATATCCAACAGCATGGTTGGAATCGGCAAGGTCATCATGCCTAAAACAACTAACAACAATATAGGCACACCCAAATTGCCCTGTTTGAGCAATCCTACGCCGGTACGCATATTATTTTTGAGTTGCGAGTTATTCACTGACTATTCTCTTTTTCGACTGAGTGCGCATGCACTAAAGATTGACGCTAAGACATTCATTTCATTAGGCATGCAATAAACAGTCCACTATATATAAAAAACCTACCATCCAGAACCACAAAGGCTGCCTCAGAGGGCAGCCTTTGTGTATTAGTGTACTTTATTAAGTTTTAACCAACAAAACTCAACAGCACACCCGCAGCAACAGCAGAACCAATCACACCCGCAACGTTTGGACCCATGGCATGCATGAGCAAGAAGTTTTGCGGATTAGATTCAAGCCCCACGCGGTTAGATACGCGCGCAGCCATAGGTACAGCTGATACACCCGCCGAGCCAATCAAGGGGTTGATTTTATTGGTACTGAACTTGTTCATGACTTTCGCCATAATCACGCCCATCGCCGTACCCGCACTGAATGCAATCATACCCAAGACTAAAATCCCTAAGGTTTTAATTTGTAAGAATGACTCCGCTGACAGCTTAGAACCCACCGTCAGACCCAATGCAATAGTGACGATATTAATCAATGCATTACGTGACGTATCTGCTAAACGCTCAACCACACCACATTCGCGCATCAGGTTACCGAAGGCAAACATACCCACCAACGGCGCCGCATCAGGCAATAACATACCGATCAGCAAGCACAGTACCAGCGGGAAGACAATTTTCTCAACTTGGCCGACATGACGCAATTGCGACATGACGATTGAGCGCTCTTCAGGCGTGGTTAGCGCGCGCATAATTGGCGGCTGAATCAAGGGCACTAGCGCCATATAGGAGTATGCAGCAACCGCAATCGGACCCAGTAAATCAGGCGCTAAGCGTGATGTAACATAGATTGAGGTTGGACCATCAGCACCACCAATAATAGCGATCGAAGCCGCTTCTTGCAGGGTGAACTCCAAACCTGGAATACCCAGCATGCCGATTGCTAAAGCACCCAGCAAGGTACCAAAGATACCAAACTGCGCCGCTGCTCCTAAGAGCAAGGTTTTAGGGTTAGCCAACATCGGACCGAAGTCGGTCATGGCACCCACACCCATAAAAATCAGCAGTGGGAACACACTGGTTGGCAAACCGACATCGTAGAGCATGGTCAGCAAACCGCCTGCTTCTGCCATACCAGCTGCGGGGATATTGGCTAACACCCCACCAAAGCCGATAGGAATCAACAGTAACGGCTCAAAGCCTTTACGAATCGCTAAATAGACCAGAACCAAGCACACTACAATCATTAAAGCCTGACCGGCTTCAAGCTGGTAGACGCCCGTGCTATGCCATAAATTTAAGAGCTTATCCATCATCTAGCCCTCAAGCGATGGTCAGCAGGCTATCGCCCACCGACACTGCATCGCCAACTTTCACGTTGACGCTACCAATAACACCACGGCGGAATGCACGAATTTCAGTTTCCATTTTCATGGCTTCTAAAATAATCACTACATCACCTTCTTCGACCGCCTGGCCAGGCTTGACTAATACCTTAAAGATATTACCCGCCAATGGCGCGCCTTGAGGATCACCTGCACCTTCAGCCACAGGCTCTGGCGCACATGCAGTGGCTTCACCTACTGCTTTTAAGCCTTCAATGTCGCCACCCTCGTTAACCTGTACAACAAAGGTTTTGCCATTGACATCAACGGTATAGGCTTGTGGACCTGAAGCTTGGCCACCCAGAATCTCATTACCCGTTGGTACGGGTTCAAAGGCATCTGGATTATCGCGGTTCTCTAAGAACTTCAGACCAATCTGCGGGAAGAGCGCGTAGGTCAACACGTCATCAATGATGTCGTCAGCTAAGCGAATATTTTTCTCTTGTGCCAAGCCTTTCAACTCAGCAGTCAGCTTTTCAACTTCGTCCTCGATCAAATCAGCAGGACGGCAGACTACAGCCTCGGCACCATCGAGCACTCGAGCTTGCAACTCAGCATTAAATGGCGCAGGTGCAGCACCGTATTCGCCTTTTAATACGCCCGCTGTTTCCTTAGTGATTGACTTATAACGCTCACCGGTCAATACGTTAATCACCGCTTGCGTACCAACAATTTGCGAGGTCGGTGTCACTAAAGGAATAAAGCCTAAATCTTCACGTACACGTGGGATCTCTGCCAATACTTCATCGAACTTATCACCAGCGCCCTGCTCTTTAAGCTGGTTTTCCATATTAGTCAGCATGCCGCCTGGCACTTGCGCAACCAAAATACGCGAATCCACACCTTTGAGCGTGCCTTCAAATTTGGCATATTTTTTCCGCACTTCACGGAAATAGGCAGCCACTTCTTCCAGCAACTCTAAATTCAGACCCGTGTCATGCGGCGTATTTTGGAACATCGCCACCACAGATTCGGTTGGCGAATGGCCGTAGGTCATCGACATGGATGAAATCGAGGTATCAACGTTATCAATACCTGCTTCTACAGCTTTCAAAATAGCGACCGATGACAAACCGGCAGTCGCATGACACTGCATATGAATCGGGATCGACAGGCTGGCTTTTAACTTACTGACTAACTCGTAAGCAACATAGGGCGTTAAAATACCGGCCATATCTTTAATGGCAATCGAGTCAGCACCTAAGTCTTCAATCTGCTTACCCAAATCCACCCACATTTGCATATTATGCACAGGGCTGGTGGTGTAAGAAATCGTACCTTGAGCATGCTTACCGTTCGCCTTGACCGCTTTTAAAGCGCGATCGAGGTTGCGCGGGTCGTTCATAGCATCAAAGACACGGAACACATCAACGCCGTTAATCGCGGCACGCTCAACAAACTTATCAACCACATCATCTGCATAGTGACGATAGCCCAGTAAGTTTTGTCCACGCAGCAACATTTGCTGTTGGGTATTGGGCATCGCTTGCTTTAGCGCACGAATACGCTCCCATGGATCTTCGCCCAAATAGCGAATACAGGAGTCAAAAGTGGCTCCACCCCAAGATTCCACTGACCAAAAACCCACTTGGTCGAGTTTGCCAGCAATGGGCAACATGTCTTCTAAACGAACACGGGTGGCTAAAATAGATTGGTGAGCATCACGTAACACTACGTCAGTAATACCGAGTGGCTTGGTGCTAGTCATTAGGGAAAACTCCGGATAGTTACACTCAGCCGCGACGGGCACGGTGTTGTTTAATGGCAATTTGGATGGCTTGTAAAGTATCTGTATCAACCGCTTGCGTGCTCAGTGTACGTGCAGTCACGGCAGTAGCCGTTGCGGTATGCGTTTCTTCTGGCGCAAGACGCTCCAAAATAAAGGACATACCTTTAATACAGAAGATCAATAAAACCAAAAACAAAAAAACGAGACCCATGCCAAAAAACATGAGTTCAACGCCTTCTAAGAGGAGTTGCTGAGAGGTCATATACGCTCCATTTCCTGAGTTGCAAGGGCAATCTTATAATTTGTATTAATGCCGCAACTGACGTAACAGCCAGTGAATGACAGCTAAAACCGGTAAACATTAGCGCGAATCGAACCCATTTAGCAAACATTAGAGTGCTTTTTCATGAGCCAGAGCAGCGCTTTTATGATTTACAGGTTCGCTTACAGCAAAAATACAGTGGCTAAACCTAAGAAGATAAAGAAACCACCACTGTCTGTCATCGCGGTAATTAATACACTTGATCCTAGTGCCGGGTCACGCCCCAAACGGACCATAGTCATAGGAATAATTACACCCATCAAGGCGGCTAACAGTAAATTCAAGGTCATTGCCGCGGTCATCACCATACCCAATGACCAACTGTCGTACAGCAACCAAGCCACTAATCCAATCACGCTACCCCAAATCACACCATTGATCAGTGCTACACCCAGCTCTTTACGCATCAAACGCGAGGTGTTACCCGTCGACAACTGATCCAATGCCATTGCTCGCACAATCATAGTGATGGTCTGGTTACCTGAGTTACCCCCGATCCCAGCCACAATCGGCATCAAGGCCGCCAGCGCCACTAGCTTTTCAATCGAATCTTCAAATAATCCAATCACACGTGAGGCAACAAATGCGGTAATTAAGTTAATCGCCAGCCACGCCCAACGGTTTTTCAGCGATTTCCACACCGAGGCGAAAATATCTTCCTCTTCGCGCAAACCTGCACGACTTAATGCTTCGCTTTCGGACTCCTCACGAATCAAGTCCACCATCTCATCAACGGTTAGACGCCCGATCAGCTTGCCGCTTTTTTCGACTACAGGCGCAGAAACCAGGTTGTAACGCTCAAAGGCTTGCGCAGCAAAAGAGCCATCTTCATCCGGGTAAAAAGTCACCGGATCATCAGCCATCACCTCATGCACCATGCATTCCGGATCATTGACCAATAAACGCTTGATCGGTAGAACACCTTTTAAAATACCCGCCACATCCACCACAAACAGCTTATCGGTTTGATCGGGCAATTCTTTTAAGCGTCGCAAATAGCGCAGCACCACTTCCAAGGTGACATCTTCACGAATGGTCACCATTTCAAAGTCCATAATGGCGCCCACTTGCTCATCTTCATAAGAGAGCGCTGAGCGTACACGCTCACGCTGCTGCTCATCTAAAGACTCCATCAGACCTTGGACGACATCGCGCGGCAGTTCAGGCGCAAGATCAGCCAACTCATCCGCATCCAAATCCTTAGTCGCAGCGATAATTTCCTGATCATCCATATCGGCAATCAGGGTTTCACGGACCGAATCTGAGACTTCCAGCAGAATATCGCCATCGCTTTCAGCGCGTACTAACTGCCAAATCGCCAAGCGGTCTTCTAAGGGCAAAGCTTCAAGGATATAAGCGATATCTGCAGGGTGTAATTCATCCAGCTTGCGCTGCAACTCAGCTAAATGCTGCTGCTGGACTAGCTCATCAACACGCTCTTGATGATCACTGCCTTGTTGTGCAACACGCTCCTCAATCAACCGGTGTCGTTGCAAGAGCTCCAGCACCTGAGAAAAACGCTCTTGTAAGCGCTCCTGAGGTTTTCTCTCTTCGACTTCAGACATAAATGAGGTACTCCGCCCTGACGCTCTTGGTTCGCTAGGGTTTGATCAAATGTGCATGGTGATTGCTCAATGGGAAAAAAATTTCTACTGAAAAATCATGACTGTCCGGTTTTGCGCCGGCTATATAGCTGGCAATAATAGCATCGCAAGCTTATTTTGCACCTAACTATTAGCCGCGCTAGGCGCTGCGACTGCAGGTTAAGCTCGCGATAACGACCTGCGCATCAACACTGCAAGGTCATAGCAATTCAGCAAACACCGAGCAACCAAGGCAATCGTGATGCATTAAAGCTATTAAAAGATAAAAAAAGTCAAAAAAAAACCTGCAATAAATGCAGGTTTTTTAATATGGTGGACTCAGGAGGATTCGAACCTCCGACCGCTCGGTTCGTAGCCGAGTACTCTATCCAGCTGAGCTATGAGTCCATTTTCTGCTGCGTATTATAGAGCTATCTGTTTGATTTGCAAGGAGTTTTTTCTGTATCTAAAACTCTTTGGAAATATGCTCTGCAATACTAAATATGGCGGAGAATGAGAGATTCGAACTCTCGACACCGTATAAGGGTGTACTCCCTTAGCAGGGGAGCGCCTTCAGCCACTCGGCCAATTCTCCGTAACACGGG